>NZ_JAKTID010000009.1:0-78631 GCF_027854795.1 Acinetobacter sp. AOR34_HL
ATGATCAAAAACTTCATTGATGACTTTATTCTCGATAAAAATCATCTGCTACCACAGAGAATCTATAAATAATAGTGCGTAAGTCCTAATTATTTAAAAACACAAACTTATTTATCTTTATTCACTTAATTAACCCTTTATCTTTCTAATATTGACACGTCAAAGAAGACATAGTTTTTTTAGCTTTAGCATGCGAGCATAAATTCACAATCATCCTCTAGGATAAAATCATGTCAAATATGATGAATAAGGCTCAAGGTCTCGGGCTATCATTGATCACTAAAATCGCAGGAAGCGAAGTGCTCGATCAACTCAAATTAAGAAAGTTTGTAGAAAAGTCACTATACCAAGGTTCAAAAACTGGTTTTAAAGTTCTAACAAAAACTCAGAAAGCTTTTAAACCACAACCGATTGACAAACAACGTTTACCAAATCAAGTTAATAAAAATCTATTTGATTTAGGATTGACTGAAGAGCAACAAATGACATCAGATGCGATGTCACAATTTGCTCAGGAAGTGCTTTACAATTTAGCACATGATGCAGATCACCATGCACAATTCCCAGAAGAACTTTGGCAGCATTTGGTTGATTTAGGCTTGAACTACTATGCATTACCTGAGGCTTTAGGTGGTGTTGCCGCAGAACAAAATATTGTCAGTAATATCCTAATTGCTGAAAACTTAGCTAAAGGTGATTTCAGTCTTACAGCTGGATTATTAAGCACATTCAGCGTGATCAATGCCATCACTCGTTGGGGATCAACACAAGTACAAAGTATGTATTTGTCTTGCTTTGCTGAAGACACAGATATTACAGCGACATTTGCATTTCAAGAAGCGACCCCTGCATTTAATCCATACCAATTAAAAACGAAAGCCACTGAACAAAATGGTCAGTTCTATATCACAGGTGAAAAGACTTTAGTCGTTTTAGGTGATACATCTGATGTATTCCTTGTAAGTGCAGAATATAACGGTCAACCTGATATTTTTGTCGTGCAATGTGATGAAAGTATTGCCATCAAATCAAATCCAGCGATGGGTCTAAAAGCTGCTGAAACTGCTACCTTACAGTTCAATCAAACTCCAGCTTTACGCTTAGGTGATGCTGATTTCGATTACACAGCATTTGTAGATCTTGGGAACTTGATGTGGTGTGCGATGGCTGTAGGTACATGCGAGGCGATCAAAGCATACTGCATCAAATATGCAAATGAACGTACAGCTTTCGGTGAGCCTATTTCTCATCGCCAAAGTGTTGCCTTCATGATTGCTGATATGGCTATTGAAATTGATGCAATGCGCATGTTGGTACTTAATGCAGCGAGCTTAGCTGAAGCGGGTCAACCATTTCATCGTGAAGCTTACCTTGCAAGACTTTTGTGCGCTGAAAAATCTATGAAAATCGGTACGGATGGTGTACAGATCCTAGGTGGTCATGGTTTTACCAAAGAACACCCTGTTGAACGTTGGTATCGTGATTTGCGTGCTACTGCAATCTTACATTCTGGCTTACATGCTTAATTGATCATTCGAGGATATTACAATGAATTTACAAAATCCTAAAAAATTCAAAATGATGGTCGATCAGGCACATGAAGTTGCTTTGAATGTGTTGCGCCCAATTTCAAGAAAGTATGACAAAGCCGAACATGCCTATCCAAAAGAATTGGACATGTTGGCATCATTAATTGATGGCATGAATGAAGGTGGTGAAGGAATAAATGCAGGTGCTGCTGTTGGCAAACGTGGAGAAACTGAGTCAGGTAACAAAAACGGCAATAATATGTCGACTGCACTCGGTATTATAGAAATGTGCTATGGCGATACGGGTTTATTGTTAAGTATGCCCCGCCAAGGCTTGGGTAACTCTGCTATTGCGGCAGTAGCAAATGACGAGCAACTTGAACGTTTTAAAGGGACATGGGCTGCCATGGCAATTACTGAACCAGGTTGTGGTTCGGACTCAGCTGCTATTCGTACGACAGCAACTCAAGATGGTGATGAATACATCTTAAATGGCGAAAAAATCTTTGTCACTTCAGGTGATCGTGCAGATTCAGTTGTAGTTTGGGCAACACTCGATAAAAAGCTTGGTCGTGCAGCTATAAAATCCTTTGTTGTACCCAAAGGTACTCCAGGAATGAAAGTTGAACGTTTGGAGCACAAACTAGGAATTAAAGCATCTGATACTGCTGTCATTAGTTTCATTGACTGTCGTGTTCCAGCTGCAAACCTGTTAGGTAATCCTGAGATAGATGTTGCAAAAGGGTTTGCTGGAGTTATGGAAACTTTTGATAATACCCGACCTCTCGTTGCAGCAATGGCGATTGGTTGTGCCAAAGCATCACTCGAACGTATCAAAGAAATCTTCAAAGATCAGCTTGATCCAGACTATAAAACACCTTATTTACAAACCTCAAACTTAGCTGCGCAAATCTATCGGATGGAAGCTGAATGGGAAGCTGCTCGCCTGCTTATGGTTAAATCCACATGGATGGCAGACAACAAAAAACCAAACTCAAAAGAAGCTTCTATTGCCAAAGCTAAAGCTGGTCGTGTTGGTAATGAAATCACGCTCAAATGTGTAGAACTTGCTGCAAGTGTAGGTTATGGTGAAGATGAATTATTGGAAAAATGGGCACGTGACTCAAAAATTCTAGATATTTTTGAAGGTACTCAACAGATTCAGCAATTGATCATCGCACGTCGAGAATTGGGTAAATCATCGAGCGAATTGAAATAATTTGGCTTAATTCAAAAAACTAATAAAAGGACGTTAAATTAACGTCCTTTTTGTTAGAAATATAATTCTCGTTTATCTCATCGTCACAAACTCTTCCGCAGAAGTCGGATGAATTGCAACGGTATTATCAAAATCTCTTTTTGTTGCCCCCATTTTCAAAGCGACTGCAAAACCTTGTAGTATTTCATCCATGCCAAAACCTATACCATGGATACCCACAATTTTTTCCTCTTCACCAACACAAACCAATTTCATTTTGGTTGGCTGGCGATGCTGTGTAATTGCACTATACATAGCGGTAAAAGAAGAATTATAAACTTTTACTGACTGCTCTCCGTACTGCTCAATCGCTTCTTGTTCTGTAATACCAACAGTTCCTATCGGTGGATGGCTAAACACCACTGTTGGGATATTTTCATAATCTAGATATTCATTTGGTTTATTGTTAAATAATCGTTCAGATAGTCTCCGACCTGCAGCAACAGCAACAGGTGTGAGTTCCATTTTCCCAGTAATATCACCAACAGCATAAATCCCTTTCTGAGTTGTATTTTGGAATTTATCAACTTCAATATAACCACGATCGTTCAACTGAACATTTGCTTTATCTAAATTTAGATTTGCTGTATGTGGCTCGCGTCCAGTCGCCCAAATTAGGCAATCGACTTTATGCACCTCACCATTTTCGAGATGTAAATTAACTGAACCATCAATATTTTTAGTCACTTTTTGAGGGATAGCTTGTGTATGAATTTTCACGCCATCAGCTTGCATTACCTCAACCAAAGTTTCACTTAAGAACTGATCAAATCTTCTGACAGGAAAATCTTTTCTAATGAACAATCCAACTTGTGAGCCTAATGCATTTAATACCCCTGCAAGCTCAACAGCAATATATCCAGAACCAATAACTGCTGTTGTTTTTGGTAAAGCACTCAGTTCAAAAAAGCCATTGGAATCAATTCCATATTCAACACCTTCAATCTTAGGCAATGATGGCTGTGTGCCTGTTGCAATCAATATATGATCAGCAGTGAAAATTTCACCATTCACTTCAATTGTATTTTGATTTACAAATTGGGCAGCACCTTGTATCAAATCCACATTATTTTTACTTAGGCTATTTTGATATGACTGATGAATTCGATCTATATAGGCTTGTCTGTTTTTAACTAAAGTTTGCCAATTAAAAGATTCTATTTGGGCATTAAATCCATAATCTTCAGCATATTTATGGATTGATTCAGCGATATGTGCTGCATACCACATTACTTTCTTGGGTACACAACCGACATTTACGCATGTTCCACCAATTTCAGACTTTTCAATCAAAGCACATTTCATTCCATACATTGCCGCTCGATTGACTGATGCAATACCACCACTCCCACCACCTATAGCAATAAAATCATAATGTTTTGTCATGTTTTCCTCTTAAATAATGAGAAATTCTTTTTAAAGTTAAATATCTAAATAGATATACAGTATAAAAAATATAAAGCCTTTGTTTTTAATGGTTTTAATACAAGAAAATAAAAAAGCACCAATCATCTCTGATTGGTGCTTCTGCTTTGGGAGCAGCTTTTCAGCTTATTCCGTAGTTACAGTCTCTAAAGATGTTTGTTCAAGCGATTGATCAACGACACCAAACTTCTTGAAAATTTTCGCACGACGTTTAGGATAAATGTTCGCTTTGTTTAAATCACCTTTGTAGTGTTCAACAACTCGTTTATCCATCATTTTAAACCAAAGAGGTGGAATGAGTGCTGGTAATAGCATACTTGCATAACCACTTGGCAATTCTGGCGCTTCGTCGAAATGACGCAATGCTTGGAATGGACGTGTTGGATACGCGTGATGGTCTGAATGACGCTGTAATTGATACAAGAATAAGTTCGTTACGATATTATTGTTGTTCCAGCTATGCTCTGGCATAGTACGTTGATACTTACCATTTGCATCTTTTTGACGTTTCAAACCATAGTGTTCGATATAGTTAATCACTTCAAACAAACTAATTCCGTAGAATGCTTGAGTCGCTAAATAAGGAATCACGCCTTTGCCGAATATACCAACCATAGAACCATGGAAAGCTGCGCTCATTCCCCAACCTTGAAGCAACTCATTGTCTAATGACCAGAACTCTTTGCCTTTACGTTTTAAACGAGTCGTTTCGATCTCAATCGCAGATTTCAAAGAACCGAAAACTGTACGTGGCCAAAACTCATAGAACGTTTCGCCCATTTGAGAAGATGCTGGATCTTCTGGTGTAGCAGCACGTTTATGGTGACCATAAGGATGTTCAACGCGGAAATGGTTATAGCCAGTTGGTACAAGCGCTAAGTGCGATAAAATATGATCAAGACGATCATGCTTATGGCTAAGCTCATGCGCAGTATTGATTGCAATACCGTTGATCGCACCCATTGAGATACCAAGTAAAATTTTATCTAGGAAAGAAGTATCTTTACGACTAGTTAAATAACACGCATAAATGTTTGCAGCATATTGTAAAGGAATGAAAGTTTTAACAAGACGCGCATAGTATGGATCTTGTTCTAGTAATTTCACTTCCTCAGATGTTGGGTTATTTGCATCTTTCCCTACGATAGTATCAATTGCAGGAATCACAATATGAAGTAAGATAGGACCACCTAAGGCAAAGATCTTTTTCAGTGGGCGTGGTGCAAATTGGTAACCACCTAATATCCCAATACCAATCACTGGTAATGCAGGACTAATTGCCCATAAATAACGTTTACGATCCAACTCTAACTTTGATTTTGCTAGAGGCGCAAGTGGCTGATCTACATTTACTGGCGCATTCATAATCATATCCATGTCTTTGTATATATATACATATTTTGATTGAAAATGATTGACATGACAGTAGCAAACGTCCAAAAAACCTATGGCAGCGTCTTTGGCATAATCCACCCTGTTTTTGTCCCTTAAACACATATTGAATTATTAACCCTGCTTCCTATAATCTAACTGAAATATAAAATTATTGTTCTTATGGATGCTTTAAGTAAAATTTTTGATGATATACATCTCAATCGAACCGAATATATCTACTTGAAAACACAAGGAGAATGGTCATTTTTATGTCATGAGCAACCTGCTCTTATCGTCCACATCGTTTTGGTTGGATCTGTTTATATTCAATTAAATTCACAAAATAGTTTAACTGCGAACGCAGGTGAAATTGTCATTATAACCTCTGGAAAGCAACATACTGGAGCTGATAATGCGGTCAGAAAGTTAGTCAATGCTTTAGATATTTCTAATTTGTTTGATGGACATAAAAATGAAGCCATCGAGTTTGGTACAGAATCAGTAGAAAAAAATCTGATACTAACCGTCCGTTGTCAAATGGATACCATCATGGCTCGACCGTTCATGCAAGCCTTGCCAGAAGTCATTCATGTACAACATGGAGAAACAACTGCGCCTGAATGGCTACAAATCGGTTTGCATTTTCTAGCCCTTGAAACACAAAATATTCAAGCAGGTCGAGATATCATTATCGATCATCTTGTAAGTATTTTACTGATCAAATGTATTAGAGACCATATTCAAAATATTTCAACTAAACATGGCTGGCTGAGTGCGCTTAATCATCCAGAACTAAGCTATGCTTTAGCATCAATTCACAATCAACCTGAATTAGCATGGACTGTTGAGAGCCTTGCAGAACAATGCTGTATGTCTCGCTCAAAGTTTGCAAGCCTGTTTCATGAGGTGATTGGAGAATCACCCCTTGCTTATCTACAGCAACACCGTATGAGACTCGCAAGCAAGTATTTACGTAAAAGTAACTACTCTATTCAACAAATTGCCAATATGGTGGGATACACGTCTGAAACAGCATTTAGCCAAGCTTTTAAACGTACATATGAATTATCACCCAAACCATATCGCCAAAAATTTTTAGAAAGTTAAGATATAAAAAACAAAAAAGACACCTAAGTGTCTTTTTTCGAATTCAATCAGATATAAATCAACGAACAATGCCGCGAGTTGATTTTTCTAATGAATCAATAAAGAGTTGTGCTTCAGGCGTATTTTCAAGAATTTCATCTCGAATTTGCGCAATCGCTTGTTCAGTCGTCAAACCTGATTTATAGATCAACTTATACGCTTCTCTTAAACCTTGTATCGTATTTCTTGACCATCCTTTACGACGCATACCTTCAATATTCATTCCGTATGCATGTGCAGGATTACCTGAAGCCATCACATAAGCAGGCACATCTTTAAGAATAAGCGCCGCACCACCAATCATGCTATAGGAATCGATTCGGCAGAACTGATGAATACCAGCATTTCCACCTACGATCACATGATCACCTACATGTACGTGACCCGCTACACCAACATTATTAGCAAAAATATTATGATTACCAATAACACAATCGTGGGCAATATGGGTATTTACCATTAATAAATTGTGGCTACCAACTTTGGTAATACTTTGATCCTGAACAGTACCTCTGTGTAAGGTACAATGTTCACGAATAGCGTTGTGATCGCCTATCTCTAACCATGTCTCTTCGCCTTGATATTTCAAATCTTGGCAAATTTCCCCGATACTCGAAAATTGGAAAATATCGTTATTTTTTCCAATTTTAGTAAATCCCCCGACCACAACATGCGAACGTAATTTTGTGCCTGCATCAATAGTTACATTTGGACCAATAATACAATACGGTCCAATTTGTACATCAGATGCAATTTCTGCAGATGCGTCAATAATTGCGGTTGGATGAATTAAATTTTGACTACTCATGTCTGCTCAATTTTCTGATGGGAAATAATAATCTCAGCCGTCGCGGCAATCTTACCGTCAACACTGGCACTACAATTGTACTTGTAAATGCCACGTTTTTGCATAACTAGCTCAGATTTTAAGATAAGCTGATCGCCCGCGACAACTTGTTTCTTAAATCTTACTTTCTCCGCACCTGCAAAAAGGAACAATGAACCTGCTTTTGGCTTCTGATTGGTTAAAACAAAACCTAAAATTCCAGACACTTGAGCAAGAGCCTCAATGATCAAAACACCAGGCATAATTGGGTATGTCGGGAAATGCCCTTGCAGAAACTCTTCATTAATAGATACGTTCTTATAACCAACGATACTATTCTCAGTAACTTCCGTAACTCGATCAACTAATAAAAATGGGTAACGATGGGGTAAATATTCACGAATTGTAAGAATATCCATCGGTAATTCAGGCATAGTAAATGCTGGAGATGTTGACTCAGTCATAATAAATTATTTACGTAACTTAAGGGTTGATTCAAGGGACTCTAATTGAGCTTGCATATGATCAAGCCTTTTAGTGATTTGGGTCAATGGCACATCTGCTAATTGTCTTAGGCGTACAACCGTTCTTTTCCAATGGTTATTTTCAAAAAGACCAATTCCAGAAGAAAACGTTCCAGCTTCAGAAATATTTTTTGTGACCATTGACATTCCAGTCAACGTCACATTATCCGCAATATTTAAATGTCCCGCAACCGCACTTCCACCACCTATGATACAGTTTTTGCCAATTCGCACACTTCCTGCAATCGCACAATTCGCAGCTATCGCTGTGTTTTGACCAATTTGTACGTTATGGGCGATTTGCACAAGATTATCAATAATGACACCATCATCGAGAATAGTATTATCTAATGCACCACGATCAATACAACAATTTGAACCGATTCGAACATCATTACCGATTAATACCGAACCTAATTGAGCGATACGATGCCATTTACCTTGATATGGTGCAAAACCGAATCCCTCTGAACCAATCGTCGTATTAGCATGAATGCGTACACGATCTTTGAGTTTAGCTTCACCAGTGATGGTTACATGAGAGTCAATGAAGCAATCCTTTCCTATTTCCACATCATCATCTAGATGGACTTGGGATTGAATAACGGTATTACTTCCAACAACACAATTTTCTCCAATCACAACATAATGACCAATATAGGCATCATCAGCAATGATCGCAGAAGGGTGAATTTGAGCAGTACTTTCGATTCCTCTTTGCAAATTTTTTTTATCAAATACATGTGTGAGCATAGCGAAAGCTAAATAAGGATTGGAAACAACGATAAAGTTGTGTTTTGAGCTTAATTGTTCTTTTAATGCTTCAGTGACAATGTATGCACCCGCCTGACTAGCCTGAGCTTGTGCTAAGTATTTTTCACCATTTACAAAGCAAATGTGATAATTCTGTGCGTTTTCTAAACTTGCTAAATTATGAATCTGAAAATCTTTTTGACCGATATACTCACCTTGTACAAGGTGAGCAATCTCTTCTAAACGATAACTACGTCTATTCATTGATTATTTCATTGCATTGACCTTTTGGACCATTTTATCAGTTAAATCATACTGAGCGTCAGAGGCAATCGTAGAATTTTTATTTAAAATAAAGTCTAAGTTATTCTCTTTTCTCAATTGTTCAGCAGCTTGCTTTACACGATTTTCAAAAGTTGTATTCATCGTTTGTAGAGATGACTGTACTTTAGTTTGTAAACTTTGTTGAGTTGTATTGAATTCATTAACTTTAGCTTGGTATTGAGCAGAAAGTTTTTGTAAATCAGCTTGATTCGCTGATTGAGCTTTCTGTTGAAGACCTTCAATTTCTTTACCTAACTGCTCTAGTTTAGTCGAGGTAGGTTTTACCGATTGACCTAAACTCGCATTTTGCTGCTTTAGATATGTACTACTTTCAACGACTTTAGCTAAGTCTACAACTGCAATACCACCTGCATTTGCTGTAACCGTTAAACCTAAAGCAACCATCAATATTGATAATCTTTTCATTATTTCTTACTTCCTTTTCTATATTTTTAGGGAAAAGTCGTACTTAGAAAGTACGACCGATTTCAAATTGAATAGATTTTGTATCATCGCCTTTCTTATCATTAAGCGGAAATGCATAGCTTAGAGATAAAGGACCGATCATCGTAATCCAAGTAAAACCAACACCAACACTGTAACGCATGTTGCCAAAATCAAACTTATAGTTATCTTTACAATATTGTTTGATATCAACACTATTACCATCAACTAAAAGATCGCCTTTAGGCACATCACATTGTGTATCGAAGACTTGTGCACCTTCAGCAAACACTACAGGTCTTACTTGACGAGTCCAATCACCTTTAAATGGCAATGGGATCGCAAGCTCAGTACCAAATTGTACTAAGGCGTTACCACCAACTTCTTCTGGATTCGGGTCATTTTTTCCTGTTTCTTGGAAAATGACACTCGGATATTTTGGACCTAAAGTACTGTTTTCATAACCACGTACTGAGCCATAACCACCTGCATAGAAGTTTTTGTAGAATGGTAAGTCATTACCATAGCCCAACTTACCATAGCCACGTAGTACAAAATTATTACCTAATGGCATAAATGCTTGCGCATCATAAGTCACTTTTTGGTATTCAACATCACTGCCTGGTAAACCAACTTCTAAACCAACTCGATGTGACATACCCGAAGTAGGGAAAATTGGACGGTTTAATGTATTATAAGACCAACCCAAATTAAGCATATAGGTTAAGAATTCGCCTTCAAATGCACTTTCGTAGTCTTCGTAACCACCCTCACATATAGGTAAACCGGTTACAGGATCAGTTTTAACTTTCCCATCTTGATCTTCTTCAAATTTACCACTTGGACACCAAGTAGACTTACCCGTAGCTTTACCACCATTCGCTAATAAATAGTCACGAATATAAGTTGAAACACTTGGCCCCGTTCTAACTTTGGTCTTATCAACACCCAAAGAAGCACTTAAGCTTTGATTTTCATCGATAGGATAACCAAAGCTTAAACTACCGCCATAACTGTCAGTTACATAGTTATTAACGTTATAATCTTCATTTAACTTGGTTTTACGATAGTAAACATTGTAACCACGGCTTACACCATCAATTGTAAAGTATGGGTCAGTTACGCTGAGGTTGTAGTAATCTTGAGTTTCAGAACGAGATAAATCAACAGATACACGATTTCCTGTACCCATAAAGTTAGTTTGGCTCAGACCCGCTTGGAATGTAATACCACCATTCTGAGAATAACCCACAGCAAGAGTTGTTGTACCTGAATGTTGTTCTTCAACATTCACATTTAAATCAACTTGGTCAGGAGAATTTGGAACACGAACTGGTTTGACATCTACAGTTTTGAAGAAACCTGTACGTTCTAAACGAACTTTAGAGAGATCAATTTTCTCGTTACTTGCCAATGCACCTTCCATTTGGCGCATTTCACGACGTAAAACTTCATCAGCTGTTTTACTATTACCAGTAAAATTGATACGACGAACTGTAACTTGCTGACCTGGATTGATATAGTAATTTAAATTAACGATACCAGTCTGATTATTAATCTCAGGAACTACGTTTACTTCAGCATAGTAATAACCAGCATTACCATACTTGCGAAGCAATAATTGTTTTACAGCATTCACTTTTTCTTGTGAATAAGTTTCACCATCTTTATAAAGTTTTAGAGCTTGTAATTCTTCTGGCTTATATAGAGCATCACCTAAGAATTTTGTTTCACCAAATTTAAACTGGCTACCCTCATCAACTGATACCTCAATAAAGATATTCTTTTTATCTTCACTGATATTCAATTGAGAGTTAATAATATTAAAGTTGATATAACCTTTGTTTAGATATAATGCACGTAAAGCCTCTAAACTCGCAGCCATTTTCTCACGTGCATAACGGTCATTACGTGTAACGACAGATGCCCAACCACTTTCTTTAACAGCGAAAGCCTGTTTAATATCACTGTCACTAAATACCGTATTACCAATAATATTGATATCAAAAACTTTTGCTGGAGTACCTTCGTTGAAATTCAATTTTAATTCAACGCGGTTATTCGGTCGAGCAACAGTTTCTACCGTTACATCAGCATCATAACGACCTTGTTGTGTATATTGCTGCTCAAGTTCTGTTTCAATAATTTGCAAAGCAGATTTTTTGAAAACTTCGCCCTCAGCAATTCCCATCTTTTTCAAACCTTGTTCCAAGGCTTCTTTCGGAATAAGTTTATTGCCTTTAAATTCCAATTTTGAAATTACAGGGCGTTCAATCACTTTGAAAACAAGGACATTATTTTCTTTAAATGCCTTAATATCATCAAAAAGACCCGAAGCATAAAGAGTACGAATCGATTCGGCAATCATTGGATCGCTGACTCTGTCGCCACTATTTACTGGTAACATCGAATAGATACTCGCAGGTGTTAAACGCACAAGGCCATCAATTCGTATATCTTGTGCAAGAAACTCATCTGCTGCGTATACTTGTTGTACCGCTGCCATCGCACTAACCAGTGCCAAAGGCATTAATAAATGTGTGTGACGCATGCCCATATATTTTCCAGTAAGTTAAATTCCATTTGCGCTTATAAGCGCATGAAGTCGTTAAATAAAGCCAAAAGCATCATGCTACCGAGCAGTACCATACCAACTTTTAGACCAAATATCTGTATTTGTTCAGAAACAGGTTTACCACGAATTGCTTCGATAAAGTAATAAACTAAATGACCACCATCGAGCATAGGAATAGGCAATAGATTTAAAATACCCAAACTTACACTCATCAATGCCATAAAGGATATAAATGTTTGCCATCCCATTTCAGCACTCTGACCCGCAACTTTTGCAATCGTAATTGGACCAGATAAATTATCCAAACCAATTAAACCACGTACCATTTTAACAATTGAGTTAAAAATCATGTTAGAGAGCTGAACAGTTTTATCAACTGCAACACCTAAAGCTTCTAGTGGTGAATATTGGATTGTTTGCTTGTATTCATTCGGGATAGTGATCTTACTCACATCACTTTTCACACCAAGCACGCCCGATACATTCCCCATATTATCGCGCTGACCTTGAGGCATAACCTGTAAGTTAACAATTTGCCCTTTACGATCAACAGCAATATTGAGTAATTTTTCAGGAGATTTTTGCACTACATCAACAACATCGAACCAATCTTTCATGGCGACACCATTGATCGAAACTATACGATCACCAACTTTCATGCCTTGACGAATCGCTGCACCATCTTCACTTAGCTCTTTAACAGTTGCAGGAATCACTGGACGGTATGGAAGAAAGCCTAAAACATCTAATGGTGATTGGCTCTGATCCTTTAAAAAATCTTTAATCGGTAAACTAAATTGCTTTTCAGTACCATTTCGATCAACAACAACTGAAACTTGTCCAGTTTCGCCAACTCTGTCAACAAGCGTATAGTTTAATTTTTCCCATGTTGGTGTTGTTTGCCCATCCACCTCTATGACTTTATCACCAACTTTTAAATCAACTTGAGCAGCTGGTGTGTTCGGCATAATTTTACCAATACGCGTGTTAAGCTGTTCTTGAGCAGGTAAAAATAGAATCCAAAAAAGGAAAATAGCAAAGATCAAATTGATTAAAGGACCTGCTGCAACAATGGCTATACGCTTCCAAGGAGACTGACGATTAAAAGCATAAGGCAAATCTTCAGAGGCAACATTTCCCTCTCGTTCATCTAGCATTTTTACGTAGCCACCAAGTGGTAATGCTGACAATTGATATTGAATACCTGATTTTTTAGACTGCCATTTTAATAAAGTAGGACCAAAACCAATTGAATATACTAGAACTTTTACGCCGAGTTTACGTGCCACCCAATAATGACCAAATTCATGAATCGCAATTAATGGACCAAGCAACAAAATCGCTGCAACAATCATAAATAGTGCATTCATACGATTTAGCCTCCTATATCCACAATGTGTTTTTCAGCAATTTGTCTTGCGATCATATCAGTATGCAAAATGATGTCTATATTTTCTGCTTTAGCATTTTGTACATTTTGCAAAGCATAATCGACAACTTCTGGTATTTGTGTGAAACCTATCTGCTGTTTTAAAAATGCTGCTACTGCAACTTCATTTGCAGCATTGAGTACAGTTGGTGCCAACCCACCAGCACGCATGGCTTGACGAGCAAGATCTAATGCTGGAAAACGAATGGTGTCAGGAGATTGGAAATTTAAGTGAGCTACATCAAATAGGTTTAATGCAGGAACATCTGTTTTTAAACGTTTTGGCCAAGCCAACGCATGTGCAATTGGAGTACACATGTCAGGATTTCCCATTTGTGCCAAAGTTGAACCATCCACATATTGCACCATTGAATGAATGATACTTTGTGGATGAACCACGACTGTAACAAAATGTTCTGAAATTGAAAACAAATGACAAGCCTCGATAAGCTCAAGGCCTTTATTCATTAAAGTGGCAGAATCGACTGAGATTTTTTGTCCCATTGACCAATTCGGATGTTTACAAGCTTGTTGAGGTGTCACATCTTTTAATTGATCAAGTGTATGATTTAAAAAAGGTCCACCTGAAGCCGTTAATAAGATTTGAGAAACACCTAACTGAGGCTGTCCTGTTCTTTCTGCATCCAAATAATCATGCGGTAAAGACTGGAAAATCGCATTATGCTCAGAATCAACAGGTAATAATAATGCACCATGCTGACGTGCAGCCTGCATCATAATATCACCTGACATCACTAATGATTCTTTATTTGCTAGGAGTACTCTTTTGCCTGCTTTTACAGCTGCCAAAGTAGGAAGTAATCCTGCAGCACCCACAATTGCTGCCATGACAATATCAACATCGTTATGTTCAGCGATTGCAATCAAGCCAGATTGATCAGTGAGTATCTCTATATTTATTAAATTTTCTTGATTAAAAAGTTCTTTTAACTCAAGTGCTTTTTCATTGGGCACAACAACAACTTTTGGACGATGTTGCTTACATATTTTTAAAAGTTCATCTAAACGACTATATGCAGAAACTGCAAACACATTGTACTGGTCTGGATGCTGCTCCAATACTTTTAATGTACTTTGACCAATTGAACCAGTGACACCCAATATACATACAGCTTGCGTCATTTAAAGATCTACACCAATGAGTTTCAAAATATACATACCTGCAGCAAAAATTGGTGCTGCCGCAAGCAAAGAATCAATTCGGTCAAGTACACCACCATGTCCAGGCAAAACGCGACCAGAATCTTTGATTCCAGCACGACGTTTAATCATTGACTCAAACAAGTCACCTAGAACAGATGCAAAGACTGTGATGATTGATAGAACTAAAAACAGGATAAGTTGAATAGCAGTTAAATTTAAATATGAATATTGTACAACCAACATAATAATTACTGTCGTCGCAACACCACCATATAATCCTTCAACTGATTTATTCGGGCTAACTGTTGGAGCAAGTTTTTTCTTACCAAATTTACGACCGACAAAATATGCACCACTATCCGCGCCCCAAACAAGAAGGAACAAATACATTAACCACCATGGCGAACTATGCCAAACTGAATATAATGCAGTGACCGCAGCAGAAATTAGGATAAAACCTATGGCATACAAAGATACATTGTACCAGTTATCAGATTCAGGGAAGTTTTTGACCCAGTAAATACTACCTAGCCAAGTTAAAATAGATGCAGCCCACAGTAATAAAGCAACATCATCAAAAAACAACGCAAGAGTTGAAACTGCTGCTACGCATCCACCATAAATCCAAGCTTTAGGCTTTGAAACCAGTGCTTCGCCATGAGGCATAAGTTTAAACCACTCATATCCAGCTACCCCCGCAGCTAAGATCATAAGAATAAACATTGGATAATGTGATTGCGTTGCAAACATGCAACTTAAAACAACAGCAACTAATACCAATGCGGTTATAATCCGCTCTAACATTATTAATTCTCTATTTTCGCTTGTTGAATCTGTTCAGATGTTTTACCAAAACGTCTTTCTCGCCCTGAAAATACATCAAAAGCGTGGTCTAATTCTTTTACTGTAAACTCAGGCCATAATGTATCTGTAAAATACAATTCTGCATATGCCGCTTGCCAAAGTAAGAAGTTAGATAAACGATAATCCCCACCTGTACGTATTAATAAATCTACGGCAGGTAAGTCATTTAGACTGACATATTTATCGAATAAATCAACATTTATCTGATCTACTTGAACTTTTCCATCTACAACATCTTGAGCGATACACTTGGCTGCATGCGCCATATCCCACATTCCGCCATAACTGATTGCAATCGTTAGAGTCATAGAATTGAAAGATGCCGTTTTTTGTTCTGCATATAACATTAAATCTTTTAATTCATTTGATAATTTAGAACGATCACCAATGAAACGTAATGCTATATTGAATTTTTCCATTCGAGGTAGTTGTTCATGAATTGTGTCTTCTAACAATTTCATTAACAAATCAACTTCGAACTGAGGTCTATTCCAATTTTCACTTGAAAATGCAAAAACAGTTAAAGCTTGAACACCCACTCTTTTACAATGTTCAACGATCGGATCAAGGACATTCTTACCTTCACGATGCCCATCACCTTTTTGCAATTTATTTTTTTTTGCAAAACGATTGTTGCCATCCATAATGATGGCAACATGTTTTGGAAGAAGCGGTTCTTCTTGTAAGGTCATAAAAATTAGACCTTCATTAATTCTGCTTCTTTTGCAGCTAGACGTTTATCTACTTCTGCAACATATTTATCTGTGATCTTTTGAATATCTTCACCAGCACGGCGTTCATCATCCTCAGAAATTTCTTTTTCTTTCAATAATGCTTTGATATCACCTAAAACATCACGACGAATGTTTCGAATAGCAACTTTTGCATTTTCAGCTTCATTACGAGCAACTTTTTGCATGTCACGACGAGTTTCTTCAGTCAACGCAGGTAAAGGTACACGAATTGAATCAGCTGTAATTGGGTTTAAACCCAAATCACTTTCACGAATTGCTTTATCAATTGCAGAAACCATTGTACGTTCAAATGGCTGAACAATAAGCGTACGAGAATCTTCAACACCTACGTTAGCAACTTGATTCAAAGGAACGTCAGAACCATAGTAAGGAACCATCACACCATTTAAAATTGATGGGTGAGCACGTCCAGTACGAACTTTAGCAAAACCTTGTTCTAAAGAATCAAGTGTTTTCTGCATGCGCTGTTCGCTATCTTTTTTGAGATCGTTAATCATATGATCTTCCTTACTTATTCATTAGGTATTACAAAATATTTAAACATTAGTATAAAGAGCTTTCGGTCTCACGTACATTAATTCGTAACGTGAGTACCCTCTTTTTCACCCATAACAACAGAAAGTAAAGCACCCGATTTATTCATATCGAATACTTGTAATGGGACGTTATGATCACGGCATAAGCAAATTGCGGTTAAATCCATCACGCCAAGCTTTTCATCAAGCACTTGATCGAAAGTTAAATTATCATACTTAACCGCATCATCATATTTACTTGGATCTTTATTATAAACACCATCAACTTTAGTTGCTTTCAAAATAAGGTTTGCTTCAATCTCGATACCACGCAAACAAGCTGCTGTATCAGTTGTAAAGAACGGATTTCCCGTTCCTGCTACAAACACACAAACTTCACCTTGGCTTAAATGACGAATCGCATCACGACTTGAATAAGATTCAACAACTGTTCCGATCGGAAGAGCAGACATTAAACGTGTTTTAATGTTGCGACGCACTAATGCATCACGCATTGCTAAACCATTCATAACTGTAGCCAGCATCCCCATTTGGTCACCAGTTACACGCCCAACCAAACCGTCTTTTTGTAACTGACTTCCACGATATAAGTTACCGCCACCAACTACAATTCCGACTTGTACTCCTAAACCAACCAAGTGAGCAATCGAAAGCGACATTTGATCAAGGACTTGGGCATCAATACCCATATCTTTATTACCCGCTAAAGCTTCACCAGAAAGCTTTAACAAAATACGTGCATAACGTGGATTTTTAGAAGCTGACATACTTTTACTCCAAATCGACCAATCTCATAAATTCTTTTTTCACATTTAATATTAAGCAGACTTAATCTGAATTAACTTTGCAAATAAATCATATTCATCCGCATCTGTAATTTCGACTTCAAGCAGATCACCTGCTTTAATCACACTTTTATCAATATCTTCTACAAAAACATTACCGTCAATTTCAGGTGCATCCGCGTAAGAACGCGCTACCGCTACTGGAAATTCATCTTCCAAGCTATCTACAAGCACAGTCATCTTTTGACCGATACGCTTTTGTAATTTTGCAGCAGAAATTTCCTGTTGGACTTCCATAAAACGTTCATAACGTTCTTGCTTAATTTCTTCAGGTACGTGATCAGGAAGATCATTTGCCGTTGCACCCTCTACAGGTGAATAAGTAAAGCAACCTACGCGATCCAACTGAGCTTCTTTTAACCAATCAAGTAATATTTGGAAGTCTTCTTCTGTTTCGCCAGGGAAACCAACCACGAAGGTAGAACGAATCACCAATTCAGGGCATTTTTCACGCCACAACTTCAAACGCTCTAACGTATTTTCACTATGAGCTGGTCGCTTCATCAATTTTAAGATGCGCGGACTGGCATGCTGAAAAGGAATATCTAAATATGGCAGGATTTTCCCTTGAGCCATTAGATCGATTACTGCATCAACATGTGGATATGGGTAGACATAATGTAGGCGTACCCAAATACCAAGTTGCCCTAACGCTTCGCACATGTCGTAAAACTTAGTTTTAACAGGCTGACCATTCCAAAAATCTAATTTGTATTTTGTGTCCACGCCATAAGCTGAAGTGTCTTGAGAAATTACGAGAACTTCTTTGACGCCAGCGCGCTTTAATGCTGCTGCTTCGTCTAATACACTGCCTACTGGACGTGATACTAGATCACCTCGCATACTTGGAATAATGCAGAATGTACAACGGTGATTACACCCTTCTGATATTTTCAAATAAGCGTAGTGTTTAGGTGTCAACCGCACACCTTGTTCAGGGACTAAATCAATAAAAGGATTGTGTTTTGGCGGTGCAGGTACATACTCATGTACAGCTTCCATTACATCCTGATATGCTGCCGCACCTGTTACTTTAAGTACATTTGGGTGCATTTGGCGAATTTTGTCTTCGTCTTTACCTAAACAACCTGTTACGATAACTCGACCGTTTTCGCTCATGGCTTCGCCAATCGCGTCTAAAGACTCTTGTACTGCAGATTCAATAAAACCACAGGTGTTAACAACAACCAAATCTGCACCGTCATAATCTGATGCAACTTGATAACCTTCAGTCTTTAACTGAGTTAAAATTCGTTCAGAATCTACCAATGCCTTAGGACAACCTAAAGATACAAAACCGACTTTGGGGGTCTTCATGAATCTGCGCTCCACTTGAATCGGCGTATTGTATGTCTTTTCTCGCCTTCCGCATAGCCGCAAAGCCATCTCTTTGTGTAATGCACCAAAATACAACCAGTATTTTTAACAAAAACCAACATTGCACCAATTTAGAACACTATAAAATTTCAAAATAACTTAATGTATGTGAAAAATAACGTATAAATAGAACATTAACGAAATAAGTTATTGAAATTCCGCTAATACAAAGTTGGCTTGTATTTTGCATTATTAAGATTCATTACGTTAATGGCTATTCTTTTATATTGATATTAATTGCGCCATTTTAATACAGGACGATTCACAAATGGATCAACACACCACTATCGACTATCGACTTCTAGTAGATAATCTGACGACTGCCATCTTATTGGTCGATAGTAAGCTAAATATTTTTTATCTTAATTCAGCTTGTGAAGCATTGTTTGATATCAGTTTATTGCGCGCATCAGGTCAACCTGTCTTAAATTTGCTCCATGCACATGATGATACTTTTAATACTTACGAAGCCTTGCTTAATACTTTAAACAGTGGTCAGCATTACACCCGACGTGAAGCTGTAATTAATGTCAACTTCAAACCAATTCATGTTGACTATACCGTTTCCCAATTAAATTCAGGTAAAAGCTATCACCCATTATTATTAATTGAACTCAACCCTATCGATCGAATGCTTAAAATTTCGAAAGAGGAAAATTTAGTGCAACAACATCAAGTTGCTCGTCAACTTGTTCGTGGTGTTGCTCACGAAATTAAGAATCCTTTAGCAGGCATTCGTGGAGCAACACAATTACTTGCACGAAGCTTAAGTGATGATAGTTATCGAGAATTTACAGATATCATTATTAATGAAGTTGATCGATTAACTAATCTCGCTGATACCATGTTAGGTTCACGCCAATTACCAAGTTATGAACATGTTAATGTCCATGAGCCATTAGAAAGAGTTAGATCATTAATCGCGAACCAGACCAAGAAAAAAATTAAGATCACACGTGATTATGACTTATCTCTGCCAGATGTTATGGCCGACCGAGATCAACTTATTCAAGTCATGCTGAATATCAGTGTAAATGCTGTGCAAGCGATGACTGAAAATAAAGAATTTTTCGTAGATTCTGAACCAGAGCTTACCCTTCGCACTCGTATCCAACGTCTCGTCACCATAAATGGTGTTTTAAACCGTTCAACGGTAAGAGTAGATATTGAAGACAATGGACCCGGTGTGCCAGAAAGTATTTTAGAATCAGTATTTTACCCTTTAGTCACTGGGCGAGCAAAAGGTACAGGCTTAGGCCTCAGTATCGCGCAAAATATTATGCATCAACATAACGGAATGATTGAATGTCAATCCATTCCTGGAAAAACCATATTTAGCTTATATCTACCTTGGGAGTCAGACCGTGTCACGAAATAAAATTTGGGTAATTGATGACGATCGTGCCATGCGTTGGGTACTAGAAAAAACATTCAAAGAAGAAGGTTTTGACGTTACCAATTTTGAAGAAGCACAAACAGCGCTTGAACGTTTACACGATGAAGCCCCTGATGTCATTCTAACTGATATCAGGATGCCAGGAATTGATGGTTTAACTTTCTTATCTAAAGTTAAAAATACTCATCCAGAACTTCCAGTCATCATTATGACTGCACACTCAGATTTGGAGTCTGCTGTCTCAAGTTATCAGACGGGTGCTTTTGAGTATTTACCAAAACCATTTGATATTGATGAAGCACTCGCTTTAGTTAATCGTGCGATTCTGCATCTCAATAAGCTGCAGCAACAAGAAGCAACCAAAGCAGCAGCACCTCTGCAATCTACAGAAATCATTGGCGAATCTCCTGCAATGCAAGAGGTTTTCCGTGCAATTGGTCGCTTATCACAATCTCATATTACCGTATTAATTAACGGTGAATCAGGTACAGGTAAAGAGTTAGTTGCACATGCACTGCACAAACACTCACCACGTCGTGCAAAACCTTTCATTGCATTAAACATGGCTGCTATTCCAAAAGACTTGATTGAAACTGAGTTATTTGGACATGAGAAAGGTGCTTTCACAGGTGCTAACACTCAACATCAAGGACGTTTTGAACAAGCAAATGGCGGTACACTATTTTTAGATGAAATTGGTGATATGCCATTTGAGACTCAAACTAGATTACTCCGCGTACTTGCTGATGGTGAGTTCTATCGTGTAGGCGGGCATGTTCCAGTAAAAGTCGATGTGCGTATTGTTGCTGCAACGCACCAAGACCTTGAAAAATTAGTGAATGAAGGTCGCTTCCGTGAAGACTTATATCATCGTCTAAATGTTATTCGCATTCATATTCCAAAGCTTGCTCATCGCAGCGAAGATATTCCGATGCTTGCTCAACACTTCCTTGCTCGTGCAGGCAAAGAACTTGGTGTAAGCCCTAAAATCCTTAGATCTGAAACCACAGATTATATGCAGCAGTTACCTTGGCCGGGCAACGTCCGTCAATTAGAAAATACCTGCCGCTGGTTAACTGTAATGATCACAGGTCGTGAAGTCTATCCTGAAGATCTGCCTGCTGAATTGAAGCAAGTTCCTCTCCAAAAATCGAACAATGATCCAACAGCACCTGTTGCAACGACTAGTCCCGCAATCGTAGACCGAATTGCTGTTCATCACTGGGATGAGTTATTAGGTCAATGGGCAATTCAAAAACTCAAAAATGGCGAAATGAAACTTTTAGACATCGCCACCCCAATGTTTGAGAAAACATTGATTAATGCAGCACTTCAACAAACTCGTGGTCGTAAACGTCATGCGGCTGAACTTTTAGGTTGGGGACGTAATACCTTGACCAGAAAGTTAAAGGAGCTTGGTATGGACTCTGCTGATGACGAGGATGATGACGAAGTCCGCAGTGCATAAACCATAAAAAGCGAGTCAATATGACTCGCTTTTTATTTGAGACGTTTTGAAACATTGATCTAGCTCATAACCATACTTTACATAGGGTTTTTGATATACTATTAAAAATCCCGCTATATCTAAGCCAGAGTAATGACTGATCTTTGTTATCCAAGTTGTGAACAACCTCAAACTCGTCGTGGACAAGAGCGTCGACTTGCACTGCTGATTTGTGCAACTGATCTGTTCTTAGAACGCGGTTATGATGCTGTTTCTTTAGATGATATTGTTCATCATGCCGGCGGTTCAAAAACATCAATTTATAAGTATTTTGGCAATAAAGAAGGGCTTTTCACTGCGATCTGCGATTACCGCCGCGAAGTCTTCTTCAAAGATATATGCTTACCATACATTTGTAATGTTACAAACTTAAGAAATTACCTTGTACAAACGCTGCAAAGATTTTATCAACACATCATACAGCCTAAAAATATTGCATTCATGCGTATGTTTCTTGAGCAATCACAAAACAATACCGACCTTGCCCACTATCTTTATAATAAATGTGCGATGAACATTCAAAACAGTGTTTCACTTGCGCTAGAACAAGCTCATCATTCAGGTGAAATTTTTTGCGAAAAGCCACAATTTTCAGCCACGATGTATTTTGGAATTCTTCGGGATGTTGAATGGCGTATTTTGATGGGTCTAGATGTACCCGCAGAAGACAAAGAAATATTTGATTATATTGATTTTTCTGTTGATTTGTTTCTAAAAGCTCATCAAAAAGTCTAATTCTTTTGCTTTTTCTTGAGCGTATAGTATAGTAGTCAATTCCTTTTTTGTTCACCACCCATTAAACAACATTTAATTATTGTTTTTATTCAATAATTATTGTGGGAGTAATTATGGCGCTTCGGCATTTCCTGACTTTAAGAGACCTGTCTTCTTTAGAATTGCAACGCATTTTAGATCGTGCTCATGAACTTAAACGCATGCAACATAGTAATACGGTATTCCAGCCTTTTGTTGGTAAAGTTTTGGGAATGATCTTCGAAAAATCAAGTACACGTACTCGCATTTCATTCGAAGCTGGAATTTGCCAATTCGGTGGTAATGCCATTTTCCTATCTCCGCGCGATACTCAGCTTGGTCGTGGCGAACCAATTGAAGATTCAGCTCGTGTAATTTCAAGCATGCTAGATATCGTTATGATTCGTACATTCGGTCATGACATCGTAGAGCGCTTTGCGTCTTATTCTACTGTACCTGTAATCAACGGTCTCACTGACGATCATCACCCTTGCCAACTTCTTGCAGATCTGCAAACTTATGAAGAGCATCGAGGTAGTATCAAAGGTCGAACAGTTGCATGGATTGGTGATGGCAATAACATGTGTAATTCGTATATCGAAGCTGCTCACATGATGGGTTTCAAACTCAAAATTGCATCTCCAGAAGGTTACGAACCGAAACCTGAATTTTTAGCTGAATTTGCTGACTGTGTTGAAGTTTTCAATAAAGCTGAAGATGCCGCGGTGAATGCTGATCTGATCGTGACAGACGTTTGGGCAAGCATGGGGCAAGAAGAAGAACAAAAATTAAGAGAAAAAGCATTTGCTGACTTCCAAGTAAATGAAAAACTCATGGATTTAGCACATCCAGACTGTTTGTTTATGCATTGCTTACCAGCTCATCGTGGCGAAGAGATTTCAGAAAATATGCTTGATCACAAAAACTCTGTGGTTTGGTCTGAAGCAGAAAACCGTTTGCATGCACAAAAAGCATTAATGGAATTCTTGCTTAATGAAAATTTAAAGAAAGACTAACTAAAAAAACAGCATCAATTGATGCTGTTTTTTTTTGACAAAAATTGAAGACTTGAAGTAAAAGACGTATATTAGATTAAATACTTTAGTGTAAATTTCTCATATTTTGAGAAGCGAACTAATTAAATAGTAGATATTATGACTTCCTTAGAACAAGCTTTATCACAAGTACCACACTTTTCCTTTGTCCATGAGCACTTATTTAACTCGGCGCAACCCACCATAGATCAACTTCATCATATTAAAGAATATGGGTGCAGTACTGTTATTAATTTATCTACTAGTAAATCTGCAGATCATCTCAATCACCAAGATCAAATTTGCTTAGATATCGGGCTAAATTACATACACATTCCAATTAACTGGGAAATTCCAAGCTCTGATCAATGCTTACTTGTTTTAGATTTAATCGACCATCTTGTTAAAAATGAAATTGTCTGGCTACACTGCACGGAAAATATGCGTGCGAGTTGTTTGATCTATTTATACCGTCAGTATTATATGAATATGGATATGCCAACTGCCCAAGAGTTACTTCATCAGGTATGGGAACCTAATGAAACTTGGACTGGTCTAATTCACAGTGTTTCATTACAGCTACAAGGAAGAAAATCAACATTAGAACTAGAGCAGTCACTGATTAACACAAATCATTTTACTTGATGAGAAATTAAAACCGTCGCTGTCGCTAAGATACCCTCTTGACGACCAGTAAATCCAAGCTGTTCTGTTGTTGTTGCCTTAATACTAATTTGCGTCACATCCACATCTAATACATCCGCGATAGATTGGCGCATTTCTAAATTATGCTTAGCAAGCTTTGGACGTTCACATGCAACTGTAATATCTGCATTATTTAGATGATAACCTCGATCTAAGATTAACTGATACACATGCTTGAGCAAAACTCGACTATCAGCACCTTTGTATCGTGGATCAGTATCTGGGAAATGCTGCCCTATATCACCTAATGCTAATGCACCTAATAACGCATCGCAAAGCGCATGCAATACAACGTCACCATCTGAATGTGCTTTTAAACCCTGAGTATGTGGAATTTTAATACCTGCGAGAGTTACAAAGTCACCTTCTTCAAACGCATGTACATCGATCCCTTGTCCAATACGAATTTGAGCAACCATATGATTTTCCTTTTACAATATACCGAACAAATCTTGTATTCAGGCTTTCTATTTCGCTATAGTACGTTGAGCAAATTAGACTGAAAGTATAAGTGATTATGCTGTTTAACACTGTAAGAAATCAATTAAAGAAAACGGGTTACATTATTACATTGAGTTGTTTTTGCTCAACATTTGTGTACGCGAAATCTATTGATTGCACTAATAGCAAATTTCAAGGAAAGAAAATTTGCTCACAGCAACATTCGGATAATGTTCAAAAGCTAAATAATAAGTTTTTAACAGCTTATCTTGTTACAGATGCACCTTTGCAACTTTTACACGACACGCAAAAACTCTGGCTTAATCAAATTCAACAATGCAAATCAAAGACATGTTTTCAGCAACAATTTGATTTGCGTTTTGATGATTTGAACTTTTATACATCGATGAATCAAACGCTCACGCAACATTATTTAAAATTTGAGAATGGTAGATTGTCTGAGCTTCCTGTGCACTTAAAGATTCATCAACTTGATAAAGATAAGCTAAAAATTGAAGGTATAGCCTACCGTAATCCAAACAATCGCATTGAAACCCAAACTATATCTCTTCTCGCATACAGCACACCCGAAAAAAAGAGCCAAATTATTGATAATGAAAAAAAATGCCAATATCAATTTAATTTTCAAAAAGCTCTACTTGTTATTAAAAGTGACCAAAAAGGATGTGAGCGTTTTACAGGAATATATCGTTTATACGATTAAGAAGAATTATGAAAAAATGCCGATGTATAAACATCGGCATTTTTTAATTTAGTTTGGAAATTTTTGTGAGATTTCTTGACTAATAATCACAGCAGTAGCTGCTGATAATGTCCATCCTAAATGTCCATGTCCCGTATTGTAGAAAACACGTGATTGTCGACCTTGCTTAACGACAGGCAGCATATTAGGCATCATTGGACGCAACCCAGCCCAAGGTACTGAATGCTCTGTAGAAATATCAAAATTTTGGTTAACCCAATTGATTAATGGTTGAATCCGATCAGCACGTATATCACGGTTATAGCCATTAAATTCAGCTGTACCAGCCACACGGAAACGATCTGCGCCCAAGCGTGATGTCACAATTTTTGCACTTTCATCTAACAGACTGACCCAAGGTGCATTCTTGACACTACGTTCATCTTTGAGTTGCACTGTGATCGAGTATCCTTTCACTGGATACACATTGACGCTATCTCCAAGCATATCTGCTAACTGATAACTTCCCACACCACCACACACAACAATCAAATCCGCTTCAATTTCAGTGTGCTCTTCAGATTCAGCATCCATATTTTCAGAGCTTTTTTTACATTGAATAATCACTTTGTCTTGTAAACATTTTACGTCTACAACATCTAATCCAAAGCGATAATTAACACCATATTCTTCAGTTTTTTGTGCTAAGCCTACTGAATATTTATGGATATCTCCAGTCGCATCTCCAGCTGTGTAATATCCACCATAATAATCTCCAGTCAACGTAGGCTCTATTGCTCTCATTTCCTCTGGAGTGATTGCATTACGCTCAAGTTTTCCTTCTACTAAGATATCATTCACTTTTTTTGCAATTTCGAAATCTTCTTTTGTATGGTACATGTGCAAAATGCCACGCTTTTCAAGATCAAATGACAGATTCTCTTTTTCAGCGACCTCAAAAAGACGTTGTCTAGCCATAAGTGCTAAACCCACTGTTTCAATGGTATTTGCTTTGTAGTTTTTAATATGTGTTAAGAATTCGACCAACCAACGATATTTATGCACACTAAATGAAGGATTGAGCAACAATGGTGCATCTTTTTTACTCATCCATTTAATGCCCTTTAGCACTGTTGCTTTTTGATTCCAGACTTCAGCATTACAAGCGGATAACTGCCCCCCATTCGCAAAAGAGGTTTCCATCGCTGGAAATAGATGACGATCGATTACCGTCACTTGATAACCTAATTTTATTAATTCATATGCAGACGTTACACCCGTAATCCCCGCACCAATAACAACAACATGAGGCATAGCTAACTCCTAGAAATGCAAAGCATTCCTTTTTTGTATAGCCCCATCTGTCATGGTACCTGAGAGTTTCGGCAGATGATTACCAATTAATCATTAAGCCTTCCCCTTCGGTGAGTGTTTTGTGTAGAAAATAAATTGTGTTGTTTCTACATTAAGAGCACTGCTCTCCAGATTGTATTTATATTATTACAGTCCTTTTGCCTGAGAGTTTCCGGGGTCGTTGCTCCTTCGGCGAGTTCATTGAAGAACTTCTCTCCCGCAATAATATTTATATCCCTATAAGCAATATATATGCCGTAGTGAAATACAGACATGAATATGTTGTAATTCTTTGTAGGTCGTTCTTTATTCTACTCTAAATTTGCTCAAGAATAAAAAAAGCAGACGATTTGTCTGCTTTAGATTTTTTAGAATTTGCATTGCAAAATTTGTTCAGAGAAATTTCCTTTCCAAAGTTCTCTTAACTTAGGTAAATAAAATTTTTCTCCAATCATTACTAATTCAGCATCAATCAAAGCATGGATTTCGTGCATTAAAATATAATCAAGCTCAATCAATGATAACTGAGGATGCTTTTGGGAAATTTGCTTACGTCTGATCTGCGCTTTCTTCACTAAATCATTCGCAAAATTCTTATCTTTATATGTTGTGATTGCACTTAGGCGTAGCTCAATAATCCCCCAACCTTCAACAAGCTTTTTAAATACATCAAAATCACTCGATGTAGCTTCCCATGTTACGTTTTCTAAATTGTTGTCTTCAGGTAGTACAGGCAATAATAAATCGGCTGTACTAGGAAATATTTTTTTTAAATTTAACAGAAACTTAACAGGATTTTCATTTGGAATATCTGAAAATTGGATATGGGTTTGAGTATCTGTTAAATATATTTTGAGCATAACAAAGCAACAGTCAAATAAATCAAAAGCGTATTGTACGCAGTTCACTTTATAAAAACTACTCATAAAAAAACCCTCAGCAAAGGTAAAGGTTTTTTTATTGATATATTTAAAGCACTTTATTTAGTGTTTGGAGAGACCATATTTTCTGGCTTAACCACCTCATCAAATTGCGCTTCGGAGACTAAACCAAGTTCTACAGCCACCTGCTTAAGGGTTTTATTTTCTTTATATGCTGTTTTAGCTACTTTGGCTGAATTTTCATAACCAATCACAGGATTAAGTGCTGTGACTAACATTAATGAATTATGCAAGAAATAATCAATTTTATCTCGATTTGGCTCAATTCCTACTGCACAATGATCGTTAAAACTATTACAAGCATCGCCAAGCAATTGAATAGATTGTAAAAGATTATAAGCAATCACAGGCATAAAAACATTTAGCTCAAAATTACCCGATGCACCTGCGACATTGATCGTCGTATCATTCCCTAACACTTGAGCAACAACCATCGTCATAGCCTCACTTTGAGTTGGATTGACTTTACCAGGCATAATGCTAGAGCCAGGTTCATTTTCAGGAATCCGCAACTCCCCAAAACCACAGCGAGGTCCACTAGCTAACCATCGAATATCATTGGCGATCTTATTTAGGCTGACAGCTAGCGTTTTTAGAGCACCTGAGGCAAATACCGCAGCATCTCTTCCTGCCAATGCTTCAAACTTATTAGGTGCTGTTATAAAAGGTAGTCCCGTCAAACCACTTAACTGTTCAGCTGCTTTGACTGCATAATCTGGATGAGCATTTAACCCAGTGCCAACAGCCGTTCCACCAAGTGGCAATTCATACAAACCAGCTAATGCTTGGTTTAAACGCTTAAGTCCATGTTCAAGCTGTGAGACATAGCCACTAAATTCTTGACCCAATGTAAGCGGCGTTGCATCTTGTAGATGTGTACGTCCAATCTTCACGATGTCATTAAACTCTTGTGATTTAGCGTGCAGAGTATCTTTTAACTTCTCAACGGCAGGGATTAATAATTCATTAATTTGAAGTGCGGCAGCAACATGAATTGCAGTAGGAAAAGAATCGTTTGTCGATTGAGCTCGATTTACATGATCATTTGGATGTACAGGATTTTGGGCACCTAAAGCATGACCAAGCTTCTGATTTGCAATATTTGCAATCACTTCATTGCAATTCATATTACTTTGCGTACCCGAGCCTGTTTGCCACACTACAAGTGGAAATTGATCATCCCACTTGCCTTCAATCACCTCTTCAGCAGCATCTACGATATATTGGCTTAACTCTTGAGGCAGTTGTTTTAACTCAGCATTAGTTATTGCTGCGGCTTTCTTTACAAGCCCCATTGCACGAATCATTGCTCTTGGTAATCTTTCATGTCCTATTTTGAAGTTTTGCAAACTTCTTTGAGTTTGCGCCCCCCATAAAGCATTGTTTGGAACTGCAACCTCACCCATCGTGTCATGTTCAATTCGCATTTGCATAAAACACCTCAAATTCAATCAATAAACTTTTATAAATGGGCTAGAGCGGATGGTGCTTTGGCTAATATTTCTATCCTAATGAAAGTAGTCATAAATGTAAATAAGAATCATTATTTATTAGTTACCCTTCAAAATATTGAGATAAAATCTCCATTCATCCTCAATCATCTGGGTTAAAGAACGCTTAGGAGTCCAATTCAATATTTTCGCAGCCTTATCTATATTCGCCCCAAGCTGACTAAGCTCCTCATGTTGATAAACAGCTGGCTGCACGCGTATCTCCATTTTGGTTACTTTACTAATATCTTCAATTAATTTGCTTATTGAAGTTAAATCATTATGGGCGATATTAAAACTCTCTAAGCAACCTTGTTGAGTTGATAACCAATGTAAAGATGCTAATACAGCATCACAAGCATCCAATACATGCAAAAAACTTCGCTCAACAGTACCATCAGTAGTATTTGCCTGATTTTGGAGTTCAATGCACTCTCTTTGCATCGCGGCAACCTGCAAAGCGAGTGGTACGATATTTTTGGGCAATTGCGGAACGTATTCCCCTAAAACCCCATGTTCAAATGCACCAACAATATTAGATAGTCTTAGATTTACCATTTTCCAATCAGGGTCGAATTTGTAAGTGTCAGCAATAATGTCTTCAACCATTTGTTGCGAACGAATATAAGGATTTGAATAGGTATAATTAAATTCCGTGTCCTCAATCAACTGATCATCAGATTTACCATAAACGGCTAAACTGGAAATATTAACTAGTTGCCGAACGCCCATCCGTTGCATCGCACGGAGTAAGCTCATAATACTACTGACATTATCGTTATAATATTCAAGTGGTTTTAACACTGATTCTTCTAAAGATTTAAAACTTGCCGTGTGAATAACAGTGTCTATTGAGTACTGTTCAAAGACTTTATTTAATGCTGGTGTATTTCGGACATCGAGCTTGGCAAATGGTATATACATACCTGAGATATATTCTAGGCGTTCCAAAGTTTGCAATGTAGAATTAGCTAAGTTATCAACAATGACGATCTCATGACCTCGAGCCAATAAACTCAAGGCAATGTGGGAACCAATAAAGCCTAAACCACCTGTCACCAAAATCATTGTATACTTACCTTCTTTTTAATATGTCCATCATTTGCCGACTATAGCTATAGTGAATGTTCAATGAGTACACTACTATTAATTACCTCAGCACCAACGTCTATCATCGCTTGGCATGCTTTTGGTTTAGCTCAAGCATTGCAAGACAAGCATGAAGAGTTTCGTGTTTTCTTTTACCAAGATGGTGTTCAAGTCGCGAATGATTTTCAGTGGTTTCCTGATGATCAACGTAATTTGAAACATGAATGGCAAAAACTTGGTATTCGACTCCCTGTCTGTGTCAGTGCTGCTCTCGCTAGAGGAATCACTGATGCGGACAATGCGCAACGTCATTCGCTACAACATCACAACTTAGCTCAAGGATTTGAGTTAGTCGGTCTCGGTGAATTAGCTGATGCTGTGCAAAGCTGTTCGCGGTTAATTCAATTTTAATTCTAAGTTCTTTATTAGAGTGTTGCTTTTAAAAGGTAAATTGTGTGAAAACTGTACTCGTCATCCTAACGCAGCCCAATTTGACCAGTTTGCAAATCAACGAAAGTTTATCTGCTACTATGGTTTTAGCAACCTTTGGCATATCTGTCAAAGTATTATTCAAAGACGCTGCAATTAGCCTACTAAACAATAAGCTACAATTTAATCAATTCCGTGATGCTTTTAAAATTGCATCCAATATGGTGGAAAGTTTTGAATTTTATGATTTGACACCAATTCTGATTGAAGAAAAAAATAAAGATCGTCATGAGGTTCAAAATTCTGATCAAGATATAGAACTGGTTAACCTGCTTCCTGAATTCGTTCGATCATTTGATCATGTCTTATATTGGTGATTGAGTTTTCCCCATGAACAAAAAAACATTAATTATCATTCAGGCGCCATATAGCAATCTGGCGAAAGTTTTGAGCGAGCTATATCAATTTGCATTAGTTGACGACCCGATCGTGATCATGGGTGAAGCTTTGTTAGCTGTACCTGAGGAAATTTTTAATAATTATCGGAGCATATATTGTTTAGATTCAGATGTTAATTTACTAAATCAGACTAATCACACGCAAATCAACATTTTGCAATACTCTGATTTTGCTGATTTAGTTTTAGAATTTCATCATTGTATTACACTTAAATAAGATATTTTTAATTTTGCTTAGGCTATTTTATGCAATTAGAGCTAGATCAAGACGGACATTTAGTTGACTATACCGTTTGGAACCATGAAGTTGCTAAGGAGCTTGCTAAATCATTAGATTTGGAGCTCACAGAATGGCATTTTGAGGTTTTAAATGCTGTACGTCAGTTTTATCAACAGTTTGGACATTCTCCAGCTACCCGACCACTAATAAAATTTTTAATGAAAACGGTAAGCCCTGAGATTAACAATGCTGAACTACAGCAGAAGTTCAATACAGGTTTAGTTGCACGCCACCTAAGCCGATTGGCGGGCGTTCCCAAACCTGCAAATTGTTTGTAAACACTTATGATTAAAGTTTTTTTTAGCATAGATAACAGATTAAACCCTAAAATTTTTGAAGTTCTATCTCATGTAATAAAACATGAGATAGAACAAGAAGAAACTTGAATTAAGCTGTCTTCTTCTTTTGCTCCACGAAAGCGAAATACCCTGGTCCAGCTGCAACTCTTACATCTTTTACACGAATAGGCTCTTCGCATTCAGAACAAACTACTTTGGGGCTTATTTTCTTGCCACAACTTTTATGTGTAAATTCTATCGGCTTACCTAACCCTTTATCCATCCACTTATCAGCCCACTGTACCATCGAAAGAATGATTGGATACAAGTCTAGTCCTTTTTCTGTAAGTTGATATTCAAACCGTTCTTGACGCTCGACATAAGGAACTTTAACTAAAATTTCATGTTCTACAAGTCGTTTTAAACGTTCTGATAACACATGACGTGTTAGCCCTAAGCTGCGCTGGAAATCATCAAAACGGCGTATACCCATAAAAGCATTTCGCAGAATCAACATTGTCCAACGATCACCTAGAACCGAAAGTGTTCTAGCAACAGAACATGGTTGCTCACCGATTTCTTCCCATTTCATTATTATCACCTAATTATTTTTAAAGTATTAAAAGACACCATCCATGTCTTGAACCGTATTATTTATAAGAAAAACAATACTGATATTACACTAAACCAGTTTATTGTTTAGATGCAATATCAGAACTCGTCAACAACATCTAAAAACAATGCTAGTTACATAATGTAATCAAAAATTAAATCGTTATAAATACACCTGTTAATTCTTGTCCAATCTCAAGTTTAGTATTTGCAGGAACTCGAACCAAACAATTTGCTTGCATTAAATTACTGAGCATATGTGATTGTTGCTTAGCTAGACTTTTTAATTTTAATTGTCCATGTTCGTAATAAGCCTGCATTCTTAAAAAACGCTCACGTGCATCAGATTTAAGTTCGTGTGTTAATGTTCCACTAAACCAATTGATTGATTGATCTTGATTTTGCAATGCATCTAATAAAACCTTGCCATAGATTTGCATGCAAACATAAACTGCAGCTGGATTTCCAGGCAATCCAAGTAAAAAACAGCGATGCTCATCTTCAATATATTGGGCGAAGAAAAGTGGTTTACCTGGTTTTTGTTTAACTTTCCAAAATATTTGTTCGAAACCTGCGTCAAATGAACAAGGACGGACAAAATCATAGTCCCCAACAGATACACCACCTGTGGTGATGATCACATCATATTGTTGTTTTAATTGGTTAAAACATTGAGTAACACGTTGAGACTCATCAGCAATGTGCAGAATATTTACCTCTATGCCGTAATCTTCAAACCATGCTTTTAATAAAGGTCCATTTGCATCAAAAACTTTGCCAGCTTTTAAATCTTCTGGTGTTTCAGCAACTTCATCACCAGTGACGAGTACAGCTACTTTAGGTAGTCTATATACAGCAATACTTCGTACACCGATCATACTCAATGCTGCAAGCGCACCAATATTAATTTTCTGACCACATTCAGCAATCTTCTGACCTAATTGAATTTCCTCGCCTGCAAAACGAATATCTGCTTGTTGCTGAATATGTTCGACTAATCGGATTTTATTATTTGATTCGATCTTTACAATTTCTTGTCTAGCGACATGTGTCGTTCCAGTTGGAACCTTACCCCCAGTAAAAATACGTATGGCTTGTCCCTGCAGAAGTTGATGATCAAGATCACTTCCTGCTTTTATCTCTCCAATAACTTCAAATACTGAATCTTGAAGATTTTCAGAGGATGAACATATTGCATACCCATCCACAGCACTTTGTGAAAAAGTGGGTAAATCGACCTCTGAATACACATCTTGAGCCAAATAACGATTCAGACACTCGGTTAATGGCAGTTGCTCAACCGTCAATGCGCTAGGCGTTGACTGAATCAACGCCAAAGCATCATCAATACTGATCAACCCTTTCTCAGCACCACATCCTGACATTACTCATATCCCCCTGGATGTGGAAAATCACGGCAAACATCAAAAATATGCACCAAGGCTGGCAAAATTGCAGCCATTGATTCACTTGCGCCGCCACGACTACCAGGTAAAGTCACTACTAACGAACGATCAATAAAACCAGCCACCCCACGTGACATAGCCGCATATGGCGTACGTTTCTGTCCAAAAGAACGCGCCGCCTCCATCAAACCATCCAATTTTCTTTCTAACAATGGCTCAAGCGTATCTACCGTTATGTCACGCTTCCCGATTCCTGTACCACCGACAGTCATAATGCATGCATAAGATTTGCTTAGCTCTAACACTAGATCCTTTAATTGATCAGATTCATCAGGCAGAATTTGATAATGAATTGGATCAAAACCAGCTTCTGTCAAAGTATCAACAACTGACTTTCCTGCCGTATCAGGTTTTCGACCAGCTGCCACAGTATCTGAGAGAACAATCACTGCAGCAGAAACAGGTTGACGTAATGTACGTTTGAAATGTGATTTTCCGCCTTTTTTCTTGAGCAATTTACATTGATCTAAACAAAGTTCTTCTGGTTCACAATGTGGTTTTAACATGTCATATAGCGTTAAACCGGCAAGACTGGCAGCTGTAAGTGCCTCCATCTCAACACCTGTAGGACCAATCGTTTCTACAGTGGTTAAAATTACGACATAATCATCATTTAATTCATATTCAACATCGGCACGATAAATCGGTAATGGATGGCAAAGTGGAATCAGCTCATCCGTTCGTTTCGCTGCCAATATACCTGCAATACGTGCAGTTTTCAGCGCATCGCCCTTTTCAGTATTTCCGTCACGTAGAAGTTGAATACAATGTGCAGGTGCATGTAAGACAGCTTGTGCTTCAGCTACACGATAACTTTCGGGTTTCATCCCAACATTTTTCATCTCTACTTCCTAAATTTAATCGTGTGTATGGTCATGTGCACAATGTTCATGGTGCTGATGCGTTGTTGATTCTGCTTTTGATAAAGGAGAACTCAAGTGCTTTTTCGATTGAAGATTATCAGTAGTATCTTTTCGAATACAACAGCCTTCAACGTAATGGCTTGTTCCATCTGTGAAAAATTCCTCTTTCCAAATTGGAACTTCATGCTTGACTCGTTCAACAGCTTCTTCGCAAGCTTGAAATGCTTCACGACGATGCGCAGCATACGCAATTGCAATAATTGCGGTGTCACTCACATCCAAATAACCAATACGATGAATCACTCGAACATAAGAAACTTGATATTTATCTTTAATTTCCTGTTCTATGTCACGAATCATCTTTTCTGCGACAGGTGTGTAAGAGGTATATTTAAGTGCTTTTACCGATTTTCCTTCATGATGGTTTCGCACAGTTCCTATAAAAACATCAATCCCTCCACATTCAGGAAATGACTGAATAGGATCAAAAATATCTAAACTTAATGCTTGATCTTGAACTCTTGAAAACTCACGCATTTCTAACCTCCAGCAACAGGTGACAAAAGCACCACTGTGCATGATGAATTTAGTACGGTCTGACGTGTCACAATATCTTCACCTATCGCGCAAGCACATTTATCCATCGCCTTTGTAGCATCTGGATAACAATCTACAATATGATTTAAAACATCTAAAATTAAACTTTCTTTAGCAAACTCAAATTGAAGTGGTTTGGGTAGTAATCTTTCTATCTCTCCAAAAGCTTCTATTTTAATTTCTATGGTTTGCATACCCTCTCCATATTTTTCAATCTAACCTCCAAGCATGTGCATACTAATTTTACGTACTTGTTGGTTTTGTATCGCGTGATAACCTTTGGCCTTATGCCAGATATAAGGTTTAATTTTTTGATCTAGCATTTGATATGACACTTCAGATAAACCAACATGTTGTTTAATGGTGTTCAACAAATCGTTTTTGATATTCAAACCTTGTTGAGCAAATAAACAATTGAATAGTTCACCTTGTGCAGTTAAACGAATACGATCGCACTCACCACAAAATGAGTGGGTAATCGTCGAAATGATGCCAATTCGATAATCATCATCTAATAGATATTGGCGTGCTGGTTCATGATTTTGTTGAAGTAGCTCAATAGCATAATGTGGCTTTAATCGCGCTAATATTTCTGCTTCGCTCACTACAGCATCTTTTGTCCAATGTTGATCACCGTCTAGCGGCATAAACTCAATAAAACGTAATGGAATATTTTGATCTTTAGCCCATCTCACCATCGGTAGAATTTGATCATCATTGTGATCTTTCATCAAAACACAATTAATTTTAAAAGGGATTTCAGCTTTTTGAGCGGCTTTTATTCCTTCTAGTACAGGATTAAGTTCTTTCTTGGTTAGTGCTTTGAATTGTTTTGCATCAAGACTATCGAGGCTGATATTTAAATCATCCAAACCAGCAGCTTTTAATTGATCAGCGTACTTCGCTAGGTAATGACCATTAGTCGTCATTGAAATACGTTTTAAACCAATTTTTTTTAGTTGCTGTAAGTCACGGATGAAATGAACAACTCCTTGTCGCATTAAAGGTTCCCCACCTGTAATACGTATATTCTCAATGCCTTGTTTCACCATATAAGTACAAAAAACCAAAAGGGATTCGAAACTTAATAAATCTTGCTTTTTCATCCATTCAGGATGTTCAGGCATACAATACACACATTTAAAATTGCAACGATCCGTCACCGAAATACGTAACTTACGCTTAATACGACCATACTGATCTTGTAAGATCGGTAAATTCGTTTCAGGTATTTCATGCTTCATCATATGCACTCATATTGTGAATTTTCTCATCTTGTTCAGCACAAGTTGTGTGCGTATCTATTTTCCTGAACATATGAGAATTTTACTTAAGCAATTATTATTCCAATTTCTAAAATTCATCAATCATATAGTCTGTGTTTCGTTGAATGAACTTATCATTTTAATACTAGAGCAAAATCTGATGATTTATAGCTGATTATGGTTAAATGGAATTGCACTATTTCAAAACATATATAAATTTGAACGCAATAAAATAGTGCAAATCAACTCAATCTATCAACTATGCCGCAGGCTTATCTAGTCGTACAGGCACATGTTTATGATATGGGGTTTTCGATAAAGGATCGCAATGCTTTAACGAAGTTAATCGATTCAATTCAGGTCCGATCGCCTGCCCCCCGTTATAACGTAAACCATAGCCATGTGGCAGCGAAACAACCCCTTTTCGCATTCCCTCATCGATCTCTACAACCACTGCAATCTGCCCATGTTCCGAAATACACTGTAATGAGTGACCTGTCTCTACGCCAAAATGAACTGCATCTTCAGGATTCATTCTCAAGCGACCTTCTGCATCAACCTTACGCCATGCTGGATCACGGTAGATTTGGTTTGCGTTATAGCTACGGCGCTCACCTACCAATAAGACAAATGGAAACTGATCACTTGTACCTTGAGTTTGTTGATTCAGTTGTGCTAACTCAATCAACATTTCAGGGATTACTAAATGAATCTTTTTATCTTTATAAGCGACTAAATCCCAGACATCATCATAGTTGTGTTTAGAGAGAATCACGCCTGAACGTTTTTGCAATATCGCTTGGAATAAGTTTACGCCTAATGTTAAACGATTCCCTTTATAACCCGCTTGTTTGACAGCTTTATAATACTGAGCAGAATACTGCATACACAAAGGCAATAATAAAGCCGTTGATGCGGCGTCATTTGGTAGTGTCTGCCCAAGTGTTCGATAAACAATAGATGCCGAAAATGGGACTAACTTTTTATTTTTCACAAAATTGGCAGCAAGTGCAGCAAAATAACCTAGATATGCTGTTTTAGCGGAATCCTTTTGCGCGATCTTATTCAGTAAAGGAAATTGTTTGGGAATAGCACCCATGGCTTCAAGTAAGCGAGTATAGATTTCTGGTTCAGGCAGCGTATTGGCTTGAGCTTTAAAAAGCGGATGACGCAAATGGAAACCATTTTGTGGGAATTCCAAATTAAAGCCTGTAAATTCCCACTTTTCAAATTGACTATGCGCTGGCAATACATAATGGGCTAATCGTGCTGTTTCTGTCATCGCAACATCAACCACGACTAGCAACTCCAATGACTGGAATGCCTGTTCATAAGCTGCGGTATCTGGATAGGTGAGCAATGGATTGCAACTATCTACAAAGACTGCACGTACTCGCTTATCACCTGCTTTTAAAATTTCGTCGGGTAAAATATTTGGTGGGAAAAAACCTGATATTGGAAACATCTTATGATGAACCGTGCGACGATATTTAGGATTACGCTCATGAGTATTGCTCAAGATCGGAATAAACATAGTATGTAAGTTATTCGTTCCCTGTTTACCAAAATGCCCTACGAGTAAATAAAGTAGTTTTTCCAAATATCCGTTTAATGTTGTGTTTAAAGTATGCTGAATCCCTAAATCAATACGAACACAACCACGCTTAGCTTTGGCAAAATCACGGACAATTTGATAGATCAATTCTACTGAAACATCTGCCTTCTCAATATGTTTCTCAATTGGGATGGCTGAAAATGCTTGTTTAACTTGCTCAAACCCATGCGTATGCTTTTGAATAAATGCTTGATCATACAAATCTTCGCGCAACATGATCGCAATCATTGCAGACATCAAATAGGAATCTGTACCAGGTTTTAATTGCACATGGATATCAGCTTGCTTAGCCGTTTCAGTAACACGCGGATCAAATACCACCATTGTTCGGTTTGGATCTTTCTTGATATGTTTTAAAGTATCACGAGCATTTGGAATACCATGTGCTTGAAACGGATTGGTTCCAATAAATAAAACATAATCCGCATGTTCCACATCTTCAGTGGTATGACATGCTTGACTGCCAAACAAACGTCCATTTACCCAGAAATCACCAGTTTTCTCTTGAGCAAGTGAGTTATAGGCATAAAAGCTTTTCATTGCATACAATAGTTGGCGACCATAAGCCGCTCCTAGATGATTGCCTTGTCCACCACCACCAACCGATGCAAATGCTGTTCCGCCATGTGCATCACGAATTTCAACCAATTGATCTGCGATTTCTTGGATCGCTTGATCCCAAGAAATTTCTTGAAATGAACCATCAGCTTGTCGTTTCAAAGGATGTGTTAAACGGTCTGCATGTTGTTGATAATGCTGTAAACGCGCTGCTTTTTGACAAATGTAACCTTGTGAAAACGGATGCTGATCATCACCTTTAATTTTCTTAAATTGGTTGTTTTCAACTTCAACACTTAAACCACAGTTTCTCGAACATAAAATACAAGCAGTCACATCGTGTCTTGCAGCGCTAGTCGACATTGGCATTTTATTCTCCCTATGATTTGCAGTCTCATTCACTAAAGGTCTTTTGATTTTTAAAAGCGAATAAGGCTCAAATTACAAATGATGAAATAAGCAAGACAAGCAGTTATCTCGATTATTTTTATGAATTTTAATTGCCCAAACATAATCTTAAATCCTAATAAATTTTTGGACAATCACTTAAAATCTTATAAGTTCTAAAATAGAACTTATTTAATAAAAGATCAAGTACAATCAATCGAAATAAAGCTAAGACTTGACTTAGCAGAGTTCTGATAAATGAATAAGATTATTGTCATAAAATATAATTTTTATTGATCCAATCCCTTTAATACATGAATATCTAAAAAGAATGGAATTTCTTTAACGATTCCTCACCATAATAGAAAGATCTTATGAATAATCCAATGAACTCGAAACAAATTGAAGCCCTTGTTGCACAACACCCTGTTGTTGATGATCTCATTCAGCTTAAAGAAACCATTTGGTTGAATCCAAATTTTACGACCCTTGAAATGGGGCTACCTTTTGTTGGTCTTTATCAAAATGATATTGATGATGCCCGTGATCGTTTAGCTCGCTTCGCTCCTTATCTGATGTCCATATTTCCTGAGACTAAGATAAGCAAAGGAATTATTGAGTCTGAACTGGTTTCTATTCCAAAGATGCAGCAAACACTTGAAGCTCATTTCAAACAAGATATCACTGGAAAATTATGGCTAAAAAAGGACAGTCATTTGCCAATCTCAGGATCGATCAAAGCACGTGGCGGTATTTACGAGGTGCTCTATCAGGCTGAAAAACTTGCCATTCAAGCAGGCTTATTAACAGTTGAAGATGATTATTCAAAATTAGATAGTGCAGAATTTAGAGATTTTTTTAGTCAATACAGTATTTCCGTTGGCTCTACAGGAAATTTAGGACTTTCGATTGGTATCATGAGTGCAAAACTTGGCTTTGATGTCACTGTGCATATGTCGGCAGATGCACGCCAATGGAAAAAAGATAAATTAAGATCACATGGTGTTACCGTTATTGAATACGCACAGGATTATGGTGTTGCAGTTGAAGAAGGTCGTAAAGCAGCATTAAAAAATCCAAATTGCTTTTTTATTGATGACGAAAATTCAAAAACTTTATTTTTAGGATATGCCGTTGCAGGTGAACGCTTAAAAGCACAATTAGAATCTCAAAATATTACGGTTGGTCAAGACCATCCTTTATTTGTTTATTTACCTTGTGGGGTTGGTGGTGGCCCTGGTGGCGTTGCATTTGGACTAAAAATGGCTTTGGGTGATCACGTACATTGCATTTTTGCAGAGCCAACTCATTCACCATGCATGTTGCTAGGTGTAGCAACAGGCTTACATGATCAAATCTCAGTACAAGACCTAGGCATTGATAACTTTACCGCAGCAGATGGTTTAGCTGTAGGACGTGCATCAGGATTTGTGGGTCGAGCGATGCAGAGACTACTCGATGCTTTCTACACACTGGATGATCAAAGCATGTATAAATTATTGGGGCTACTCAATCAATCAGAGGATTTAAAACTGGAACCATCTGCCTTAGCTGGAATGTTAGGTCCAATCTTAATCAGTCAGCACCAAGAATATGCTGCTATGCATCAACTGACTGCACAACAAATGAATAATGCTAATCACATTGTTTGGGCAACTGGTGGTGGTATGGTTCCCACCGAAGAAATGGAAATTTATTTGCAAAAATCCAAAATCTAAACATCCATATCAACATCTAAATAAGAAAGCTTTTTTAACCGATCAGTTTGAAACAAACATCTGTTTAAAAGCTTTCATCTGCTTGTATTGTTGAAGCTCATCCAATGAATTGATGCTATGACAAAACAGGCTTTGCTTTTGAAAGACAACGTGTTGAGCGTGTAGTTGCCTAAAAGTTTCTCTTAAACTTAATTTATTTGCAGCGAGCTGGTGTTCTAATATCGATAAACTCGCTCTTTTTAACAAGCAAAATGGATACAAGGCATCGCCATTGATATTTACATACGCCACGGATGCTTGCGGATTTTTCTCTAAAGCTCTATGCAGCTTTGCAAGCACTTGATTTGGGATATAAGTCACATCACAAGGAATAAATAACGCATATTCTGCTTGTACACGCGACCATGCACTTTTCATTCCCATCAACGGCCCTAAAAAGCCGTTTTGATCATCAGAAAAACATTCAACAGTCGGCTCTATACTTTTATAGATCGAGCTATCACGATGACTATTGACCCATATCTGCTGAACTTCCGATTTAAAGCGTTGACAAATTTTTGACAATTGAATCTGATCATCAAACTGTTGCAATAGTTTGTTCATCCCATTCATTCGTCTTGCCTGTCCTCCCGCCAAGATCACGAGATCTGTAGCGGGAAAATCTGTATTCATGCTTCCGCCTCCAACTGGCAGGTTTTAATCAAACCTCTGATCTCAGGTAAACAAGAACCACAATTACCACCCGCTTTTAGACAAGCTGTCACTTGTTTTTCATGAGTAATATTCTGCGTTTTAATTGCTTCAATGATCTTATTTTTACCTACTTTAAAGCAGCTACAAACCAATGGTCCATCATTATTTGCGGCTGACATCGGCATACCAGCAAGCAGTGCTTTACGATGTAATGCACTTAAACGCTCACGTTTGAATAAACTCGCAACCCAATCACGGTCAGGCAACATATCCGATGGTGCAATATAAAGACTGGCAATCAAAATCCCATCTTTCAGAATGATGCTATGACTCATTTGCGCTGAAACATCTTCAATACTCAACCATTCATAAGTTTCATCTACAAAAGGCAAGAAACTTTTTAAATTCTTCTGCGTTTGATCAAAATTATGACGATCTGCAATTTCAAAACGAACTGCTTTGGCTATTTTAACTTTTGCCCACCATGCACATGTTTGTAATGAGGTTTTGATTTGTTGTTCAAACCCATCTCGGACATACAAAACACCTTGCCATGTCGTATGGAATGGCTGAATTGCAACAGGTGTATGTTTAAACTCAGGTTCGCCTGATATTGCATCTACAACTGGATTAACTACTTTTCCGACACGAGCATCAGAGGCAACTTGCTCAGTCCAATGAATCGGTGCAAAAATTTGACCACGGCGAACACCTTGAGCCAAAGTGACACGCAGAACACAACTGCCCCATTGCGACTTCACTTCAACCAATGCTTTATCACGAATACCAAATTTTAAAGCATCATTCGGGTGAATTTCACAGAAAGGTTCAGCTCGGTGAGTGGTCAGATTTGCTGATAAACCTGTTCGCGTCATAGTGTGCCATTGATCACGAATACGTCCTGTATTCAACACCAATGGATAATCTTCAGAAATTGCATGCACAGGATCAATTGCCACTGTCGGGATCAGTTTTGCTTTTTTGCTTTTATGGCTAAACAAGCCTTGATCAAATAAATGCTCAACCGCAGTACTTTGACCTTTTTCCCAAACGGGCCATTGGATCGGACGTAAATGATCATATTCATCCAAAGACAAATTCATTAGTCCTTTTAGGTTGAAATAACGAAAGTTTTCAACTTGATCACGTTGATCCAAACTTGCATTGTGATACGCAGATAAGGCTGCGTGCTCATTAAAGATGTCACATGCATTGTTAAAATCAAAACCAGAAAAACCTAATTTTTTCGCAACTTCAGCAACGGCCCACCAGTCTGCTTTTGCTTGCTTTGGAGCAGGTAAAAAAGCTCTTTGACGTGAAATACGGCGCTCTGAGTTGGTCACCGTTCCATCTTTTTCACCCCAACCTAACGCAGGAAGCAACACATCCGCATAAGCTGTGGTATCTGTATCAGCACAAATATCTGAAACCACGACAAACTCACATTTGTTCAATGCGCGTTTTACTTGATCCGCATCAGGTAAACTCACCACAGGATTGGTTGCCATAATCCATATGGCTTTAATTTTCCCAGACTCTACAGCTTGGAATAAGTCAACTGCTTTCAGTCCCGCTTGATTGGCAATCACAGGACTGTTCCAAAAGTTTTGTACAAGTGTTTGGTGTGATGGATTATCGATGTCCATATGTGCTGCCAACATATTGGCTAAACCACCCACCTCACGGCCACCCATGGCATTCGGTTGACCTGTCATTGAGAATGGTGCAGCACCTAACTTACCAATTTTCCCTGTCAAAAGATGGCAATTGATAATGCTGTTGGCTTTATTCACCCCTTGAGAAGATTGATTCACACCCATTGAAAATAAGCTCACAACTTTTTCAGTTGTTGCAAATTTTTCGAAGAAGAATTTTAGCTTTTCTGCTGAAATTCCCGTACGTTTCACGACTGAGTCAAAATCAGCTTCAGTCTGACTAGATTCTAGTAAAGTGTCTAAACCTTCTGTATGTGTATCGACAAAATGTTGATCAATAAAGTTATTCTTATATAAATACTGTAATAAACCATTGAACAAAGCGACATCTTGTCCAGGTAAAATTGGAAGGTGCAAATCTGCTTGTTCACATGTACTGGTAAAACGGGGATCAACCACAACAACGAATAAATCTGGATTTTTATTTTTAGCCTGCATGATGCGTTGGTAAAGTACAGGATGACACCATGCAGTATTTGAACCCACCAACACCACCATATCGGTAAATTCAAAGTCTTCGTAACTTGCTGGCACGATATCCTCACCAAAAGCACGCTTATGCGCTGCAACTGCTGAAGACATGCACAGACGTGAATTTGTGTCGATATTGGCTGTACCTAGATAGCCTTTCACAAACTTATTGACGACGTAATAATCCTCAGTCAATAGCTGCCCTGATACATAAAATGCCACACTGTCACGACCGTGTTGATCGATACAAGTTTGGAATTGATCTGCGATTTTTTCTATGGCTGCATCCCATGTCGTTACCTTACGATGGTTCTTACGACCAAACATCGGATGCAAAACGCGAGTCTCTAATCCTAGAGTATCCGCCAAATTACTGCCTTTAATACAAAGGCGTCCAAAATTAGATGGATGTTCAAAATCACCAGCAACCTGAACCGTTGTTCCTTGTGCTTTATGATTTACCGTTACATCAACACCACATCCAACCCCACAATAGGGACACGTTGTTTTTGTAATGATTGTTTCTGCTTGATCGGAGCGACTGTGTTCTAAATTTTGAATACTGTTCATGACTGCCCCTTCACCTTTTTCATCTATGCCTGAATTTCACGTTCTGTTTGGGTTTAGGCACCGAGGAACCTAAACCCCAAAGATGATTAACCTGCTTTCTTCATTGCAAAATCCTTACCAAATAACAATTTATTTCTAAATGTTGAAATTGGTGTTTGATCTGCAATCAATTCCGCATACCACATGCCATCTTCAGTATCACCGAACAGTACCGCACCGATGACTTTATCTTTCTGAATAATGATACGCTTGTAAATTTGTCGTTTTTCATCATTCAGGATAATGTCTTCGTAATCTTCTTTCGGTTCAAAATTTCCAGCCGAGAATACATCAACACCACTAACTTTAAGCTGAGTCGGAACGGTTGGTGATTTGAAAGTTAAACTACCGTGTTCTGCCAAGTGTGTTGCACAGATAAATGCTTGTCCCCACAATGGTTCGACGAGACCAAAGGTCTGATTACGATGCTCAATACATTCACCCACTGCATAAATACTTGGGTCAAATGTTTGCATCGTATCATTAACCAAAATACCACGATTGCAACGTAAACCAGCACTTTGAGCCAAAGCAATATTCGGACGAATACCTACAGCAAATACGACAAGGTCGGCATCCAACACTGTGCCATCTTTCAGACGTACTTGGTTAACATGACCATCTTTACCAATCAATGCTTCAGTATTTGCCTCAGTGATAATATTAATCCCTTTTTCTTCAATACTTTGACGCAACATACGACTCGCACGACCATCCAGCTGACGCTCCATAATGCGATCCATCAAATGAAGAACAGTGACATTCATGCCACGTTGCTTGAGACCGTAAGCTGCTTCTAAGCCAAGCAAACCACCACCAATCACCACAGCATTTTTCTTCGTTTCGCAATATTTAATCATGGTATTGACATCATAAATATCACGGAAGCTGATCACACCTTTCAGATCTACGCCTTGTACAGGTGGGATAAATGGAGATGAACCTGTTGCAATAATCAAACGATCGTAATCGACACTTTCGCCTTTTTGTGTATGCACTACTTTACGAGTACGATCGATTTTTATAGCAGGATCGTCAGCAATAAATTTGATGCCCTTATCGCTGTACCATGCATGTGGATGCAACATAATGTCATCAATAGTTTTCTCACCAGAAAGCACTGGTGAAAGCATGATACGGTTATAGTTCCCCCAAGGCTCTTCACCAATCACCGTCACATCATAACGATCAGGTGCCATGTCGAGTAAATCCTCTAGACAGCGCATTCCAGCCAAACCATTACCGATCAAAACGAGCTTCAGTTTTTCTTGAGAAACACCATTATTGGTAATATAAGTTTTTTGCGGAACAGTACCTACCCAAACTCGACCATTTTCGATTTTGGTTGGAAAAACAGAAAGCTTTTGATCTTTATCTTCTAGGCATCGACCTGTTGCTAAACTGAAGTGTTGTTTGTAAATCGGTGATGCAATAACACGCTCACCTTGCAAATCACCAATAATACCGCGCGCCATTACATTTGCTTGGCTAAACGGATCTTTATTACTTAATGCGTAAATACGTTTTTCGTTCCCTACGCGGAATAAAGCAACGGATTGACCCGCAATAAGTGCACCTACACCTGTATTTGGCGTGATGTCATCAAGATGACACACATCAATCCATTGATTTTCTGGAAGCATATTCATGTCTTTTAGATTTGTCATTTTGATTCTCCTTATGCTTCTACCATCGGGATACGATCAACTGAACGTTCAGCTTCATTTAATGGACGGATCTGATCACGCACTTCAGTAAATTGAATATATGGATCAGCTTGCTCTTCAGCGCTTGCATTAATGTAAGTTTGGAAGCGTTTACGAATCTCAGGATTCTCTACCGCAGTACGCCATTCGTCTTGATAAGTTCCAATTACATGTGCCATGCGATTTTCAAGTTCTTCTGCAAGACCAAGCGAATCATCGACTATCACAGCTTTGAGATAATCTAAACCACCTTCCATGTTGTCACGCCATACACTCGTACGTTGTAAACGATCAGCTGTTTGGATATAGAACATAAAGAAGCGATCGATATAGCGAATCAAAGTTTCAGTATCTAGATCAGAAGCTAAAAGCTCTGCATGGCGTGGTTTCATTCCACCATTACCACACACATATAGGTTCCAACCTTTTTCTGTCGCAATTACACCAACATCTTTACCTTGTGCTTCAGCACACTCACGCGTACAACCCGACACAGCCATTTTTAGTTTGTGCGGTGAGCGTAAGCCTTTGTAGCGGTTTTCTAATTCAATCGCTAAACCAACAGAATCATCTACGCCATAACGGCACCACGTGCTACCTACGCATGATTTCACTGTACGTAATGATTTACCGTAAGCATGACCTGACTCGAAGCCTGCTGCATTCAACTCTTCCCAAATAAATGGTAGCTCGTGCAGTTGAGCACCAAATAAGTCAACACGCTGACCACCTGTAATTTTGGTATACAGGTTATATTTTTTAGCAATTTGACCTACAGCAATCAAACCATCTGGAGTAACTTCACCACCTGCCATACGCGGTACAACTGAGTATGAACCATCCTTTTGGATATTTCCTAAGTAGTAGTCATTACTGTCTTGTAGACCTGCGTGCGTTGGCTCCAATACAAAGTCATTCCAGCACGATGCCAAAATGTTTGCTGTCATTGGTTTACAGATATCACAACCTAAACCATGACCATGTTGTTGAATCAAATCATCAAATGTTTTGATTTCATTGACACGCACCAAGTGATAGATCTCTTGACGTGAGTATGGGAAGTGTTCGCATACATGGTTATTAACCGTTACACCTTGACGTTGTAACTCAGATTTTAAAACTTGAGTAACTAATGGCGCACAACCACCACATGCTGTTGCTGCTTTAGTACATTTCTTTAAAGCACCTAAAGAGGTGGAACCATCGCAAATGGCTTGGCAGATATCTGCTTTCGATACGTTGTTACATGAACAAATCGTTGCGCTGTCTGGAAGTAAATCAACACCACTACCACCCGCTTTCGCACCAGAATCAGCAAATCCTGGCATGATTAAGCTTTCAGGTGTTTCTGGCAATGCGATACCATTCAACATCATTTGTAAAAGATCGTTATATTCTTTAGCATCACCAACCAATACTGCGCCCAGTAATTTGGTTTTATCTGCATCTACGACGATTTTCTTATAAACCAAAGCATCTTCATCAGCATAGAAATAGCTAAGCGAATTCGGTGTCATGCCATGAGCATCACCAACCGATGCCACATCTACACCCATCAATTTCAACTTAGTGCTCATATCAGCACCAGCGAAACAATGTGTTTCTTCAGCTAAGATATGCTTGGCTGCAATACGCGCCATGTCATAGCCCGGCGCAACGAGACCATAGATTTTATTGTCCCAAAGCGCACATTCACCAATTGCGTAAATATTTTCATCAGAGGTTTGGCAGTAATCATTGATCTTGATACCACCACGCTCACCAAGCGCTAAACCACTTGAACGTGCTAACTCATCACGTGGACGAATCCCCGCAGAGAACAAAATTACATCCGTTTCAAGCTCACTACCATCAGCAAATTTCATTACATGCTTAGCATTATTGCCAGCTTCGATACATTGTGTCGCTTTTTGCGTGTGAACTTTTACACCTAAGTTTTCGATTTTACGGCGTAATACTTTACCGCCTAAATCATCAATTTGAACCGCCATCAAACGTGGTGCAAACTCAACTACATGTGTTTCAAGATTTAAATCACGTAAAGCTTTAGCCGCTTCCAAACCGAGTAGACCACCACCGATCACCACACCTGATGTCGCATTTAGGCTTGCAGCACGGATCGCATCTAAATCTTCAATGGTACGATATACAAAGCAATTTTCACGATCATTACCTGCAATTGGCGGAACGAAAGCATATGAACCAGTTGCCAGTACAAGTTTGTCGTAACTGATGACATCACCCATACTAGTAGTCACAGTTTGTTCTTTTGTATCAATTGCAATGGCTTTGGTATTTAGTCTTAAATCGATACCATGAGCATCGGCAAAATCGAAACGAGCAAGTGATAAATCTTTCGCTGTTTTACCTGAAAAATATTCAGTCAAATGTACGCGGTCATATGCAATACGTGGTTCTTCAGCAAGAATTGTTATCTCTAATTCATCATCAGCTTTCTCTAAGATGGCTTCGATGAATTTATGACCCACCATACCGTGACCAATCATCACTAATTTCATTGTGTTTCTCCTAAAATCTAATCTGAGATTAAGCTGCGCTGTTTTGTTCTGAGCCACGTTCTAAAATTGCTTGTTCAAATAAACGTTGTTCTTTTTCTTTATGCTCTACCGAAAATCGGATAAGCATGACCGAACTCGCAGCAATGACCACTAAGCCACCTAGAACCATTAAACAAGTTTGAATATCCAACATACCTTTCAGTAAGAAACCTGCCGCCACTGCACCAACGTTTCCACCTGCACCGATGATGCCTGCAACACCACCTAGCGCTTCACGATCAATAAATGGAACAAGCGCATAAGTCGCACCACATGCCATGTGTGTGAATAATGCAAATACCGTCATTACGAGAATAGCGAGTACAGGTCCATTCATTTGCGAGAACAACATTAAGAAAAGCCCTTCGCCAAGAATCAATCCAAACAGTACTTTAGTACGACCATCCAAGCCTTTTTTGAGTGCAACTTTGTCTGAAAGAATCCCACCCAATGCACGGGCAAATAATGCGAGCAAACCAAAGATACCTGCTGCTAAACCAGCCTCTTTTAATCCGAAACTAAAGTGTTCGACGTAGTACATCGCAATGATGTTATGGATAAAGATTTCGATACCGAAACAAGCTGCATATGAGAAGAAGAGAATCCATACGCGATAGTTACGAGCAGCATGCATTAAGATTGCTAGACCACCTTTTTTATCGCTACCAACAACCACACCTTGAGCACGTAACTCTTTGAAATCACCTTGAGGACAATCTTGAGTAAACTTCCAGTAAAGGAAACCTACGATCACCATCATGACACCTGGAACGATTAGTGCGAGTCTCCAACCAAATGCTTGCTCAACACCAAACATCACCAATGCAGATAGTAATAACGGCATGAGTGCTTGTGTTGCCCCACCACCAGCATTACCCCAACCAGCTGAGGCTGCGTTTGCAGTTCCCACGACATTTGGAGCAAACATGATGCTAGTGTGGTATTGCGTAATCACAAAACTCGCACCAATTGCACCAATTAATAAGCGAAAGAACAGAAATGATTCATAACTATTTGCAGAAGCGACACCAAAAACGGGGATACTGCCGATAATCAACAAAGCGGTATATGTTTTACGTGGTCCGTACTTGTCACATAAAGGACCAACGATCAAACGGACTAAGATGGTTATTGCGACTGCTGCGATATTGATATTTGCGATTTGATCTTTAGTCAGATGAAATTCACCTGCAATGACTGGCATTAAAGGTGCACATGCAAACCAAGCAAAGAAACAAACGAAGAAAGCAAGCCAACTCATGTGGAATGCCCGCATCGCTGGTGCAGAAAAGTTAAATAACTTTATTGATGTGGCTTTTTTTGCCGATAAATCTAAAGACATTGCCATCTCCCATACTGAACGTATATTGCTTTGTTGACACAGCACTCTGTGTGAACAAACAGATCAGATCGGACATCGTTGGCCGTCTTACAATTTTTTGGAAAGTCGTCTTTGACTCAATAAATATTTAGCAAATGCTATGCCAACTTTAATAAATCAAAGCAAAATATTATATTAATAATTGTTTTTTAATGATTTTTATGAATAAAAATAGCTTAAGCACTACATTTTACCCCTATACAAAATAGGGCTTTATGAGAATGACCTGTTTTAAAGCACAATTCTTTCTGCTTCAAAAGAACTCTTTTTACGCACCAAAACAATACATTTTATGGTTTTAAAACATAGTTCTAAATTTTCTTTGGTTCTGAAATCAATGAACGATACAATAAAGCGCATAATGTAGATGCTAAAGGAGCGATTGCACCGAATAAAAATAACTCCAATGGCACCAATTTTGCTTTTAAAACAACATTCATCGTGCATCGTCTTAAATGCACACACACTTATCGTTTGATCTTTATACTTATGCCGAAACTCAGAATCGCACTTATTGATGATGATCAAGCCCGAGCTGAATACATCAAAACTTGTTTAATTGAACATGATTTTGATGTTGTTGCTTGCTTTACTCTTGATCACCTGAATATTTTCAAATTGGAACATCTTCAAGCAGATGTCATTTTGCTCGATATGGATCATCCACATCGTGACGTTATTGAAAGCTGTGTAAGTAACTTTGACCTACCCACCGTACTCTTTACTAAAAACACTGACAAAGACACCATCAAACAAGCAATTGATGCAGGCATCACTGCCTATATTGTTGATGGTATCGATCCAAGTCGTTTACATACCATTCTGGATATTTCGATTGAGCAATATAAAAAGCATAAAAAACTTGAATGTGATCTAAAAGATGCAAAAACAAAACTCGCAGATCGAAAAGATATTGAAAAAGCGAAAGTTTTACTGATGCAACTTCACGGTCTCACTGAAGATACAGCATTCCAATTATTAAGAAAAAATGCGATGAGTCATCGTATGACCATCGGTGAAATGGCACGTCGTCTACTCGATGCACAAGAGCTTTTAAATAATCAACTAAAGGATGAATAAATGAGCAGTTTAGAAAAAACAGAATTGCAACTTGGTTATATTCCTTTACTTGATTGCGTAGCACTACTTTGGGCTAAACAACGCGGTTTTTTTGATGAAGAAGGATTAAATGTTCGCCTGATCAAAGAGGCTTCTTGGGCAAGTTTACGCGATCGACTGGCATTTGGTTTACTCGATGCTGCACATTGCTTATCTGCTATGTTACCTGCTGCTGCAATTGGCAATGATCAGATTGGTATTCCCTTACAAACACCATTGGTCTTAAGCGAGAGTCGTGCTTTTATTAGCCTGAGTCAGAAACTGTGTTATCAATTACAGATTCAAAAAGACGATACTGCGGAACAATCTGCTCAAAAGTTAGTAGATTATCTTAAACAAAATCATCCTGTTTCACTCGCGCATGTGTTTCAACATTCTATCCATCATTATTGTTTAAAAGAATGGCTTGCTTTGGCAGATAGGGAACTTGCAAAAAACATTCAAGTAAAAACCTTACCACCATCGTATATGGTAGAAGCACTAAGCACTCATTTAGTCGATGGTTTCTGTGTGGGTGAGCCTTGGAATACTCAAGCTGAACTAGCAGGATTAGGACAAATTGTATGTTCAAGTCAGCAAATTATCCCAAATGTCGCAGATAAAGTGCTTGCTGTGACACATGATTGGGCAGAACAGCATCCATATACATTAATCTCACTCACTCGAGCTTTAATCAAAGCACAGCAAGAGCTTAAATCGATTAAAGACTTTGCGCCAATTTGGGACCTTTTAGTCGAATTCGATATTATTCAGTTTGAATGTTCTGAAGAAGTGCATGTAGAAAAATACCATGCTATACAAAATATAGTTCGCCATCTGATTGAAAATGATGCACAACCCAAAGTGACTGACTTTGAATGGTTGTTTGAGCAAATGCAGCAATGGAATGCCTTAGAATCATCATCCGAAATATCTACTGAGCTCGCTCAAAATTGTCTACTGCCTCAGATTTATAAAACAGCATCAGTAAATTAAGGACAAAAAAAAGCTGTCTTCAATCGAAAGACAGCTTTGAAAGACCCATAAGAGATACTACGCCAATCGAAAGTTGTCTCTTAAGTACGAAGTATATTATCGAAGCAATAGATATCTTTTTCGGACATTTTCATGTCATTAACTGCCATAACAAATGTGAAAATTCATCATTTTTGCCAACTTACAATTTATACGAATCTGCATAATTGTTTAAGAGAAATACTATTTTCAAAGTGAACATTTTATAAGCTTTCATAATTTTCTAATATCAAAAAGCATTTTTCTCATACTCGATTGCAGTAGACAAAAGCACAATACAACTCCCTTTAAAACAATGCTTTAATCTTAAGACATGTTTAACTCTCGCCTCAATCATGTTTAAAAAACCAACACTTTCACTCACTTAAGTTATGATCAAAATAAGACTTTTAAGTGATTGACTCATCAGTTACACAAATCTCATGAACGATTCGGGTGAGTTCGGTTTAAAATGTTTTAAAAATAAATAAACCTATTTTTTGTCATATTTTAACATTGCGATTTCCTTGCAAAGTTTTCATTATATGCACCATGCTTGGCATGCAACTTTCTTCACTCAGTAAAAGAAATTATAAAAAAATTGCAGAATTTTGTGCCATAATAAGCAAACTTTGCAGACATCTTGCAAATTAAATTTGCAATTTTAAAATTGGAGCAGGCTAAATGAGCTCAACCATTTTGGTGATTCACGGACCGAATTTGAACTTGCTAGGTAAGCGAGAACCAGAAGTATATGGTTATCTCACGCTAGACGATATTAACCAACAATTAATTGCTCAAGCCAAAGATTCATCTCTTACATTAGAAACATTCCAAAGCAACTGGGAAGGTGCAATTGTTGATCGTATTCATCAAGCACAAACTGAAGGTGTAAAGTTTATCATCATTAACCCAGCTGCACTCACCCACACTTCTGTCGCTTTGCGAGATGCGTTACTGGGTGTTGCAATCCCTTTTGTTGAAGTTCATTTGTCCAATGTTCACGCTCGTGAAGCATTCAGACATCACTCTTTTCTATCCGATAAAGCCATTGGCGTAATTTGTGGCCTAGGTGCTAAGGGTTATTCCTTCGCACTCGATTACGCTATTGAAAAAATTCAATCTTCTAACTAATTTAGACATTGTAGGAACATGCACTCATGGATATCCGTAAAATCAAGAAACTCATCGATTTGATGATTGAATCTGACTTACAAGCCATTGAAGTTAAGGAAGGAGATCAATCTATTTCATTGACTCGCCCTACTCCAGTGTATGCTGCTGCACCTGTGGCGGCTGCGCCTACAACGGCAGCTCCAGCGGCTCCAGCAGCAAAAACTCCTCGTGGTGCTGTTGAAACATCACCAATGGTTGGTGTGTTCTATGCCGCTGCAAGCCCTGGTGAAGCACCATTTGTTAATGTCGGTCAAACCGTTTCTGCTGGTGAAACACTCGGAATCATAGAAGCAATGAAAATCATGAACCCGATCGAAGCAACCAAAAGCGGTGTGATTGAAGAAATTCTTGTAAAAAATGGTGAAGTCATCCAATTCGGCCAACCGCTTTTCCGCTACCGCGCTTAATAAGTTGGGGATTTCTATGTTGCAGAAAGTATTAATTGCAAACCGTGGTGAAATCGCCTTACGAATAACTCGGGCTTGTAAAACACTTGGTATTAAAACTGTCGGTATCTATTCAGACGCAGATAAAGATTTAATGCATTTACGCTTTGTCGATGAAGCGGTATGTATTGGACCAGGTACAAGTAGCGAAAGCTATCTGAATATTCCTGCAATTATTACTGCCGCAGAAATTACAGGTGCTGATGCGATTCACCCTGGTTATGGCTTCTTGTCAGAAAATGCTGAATTCGCAGAAATTGTTGAAAACTCAGGCTTCATTTTCATTGGTCCTCGACCTGAGCATATTCGTTTGATGGGGAATAAAGTCTCCGCGATTATTGCAATGAAAAAAGCTGGCGTACCTACTGTTCCTGGCTGTGATCACGCTGTTACCATTCACAATGCATTGGCTGAAGCACGCGAGATCGGTTTCCCATTGATCGTGAAAGCGGCAGCTGGCGGTGGTGGTCGTGGTATGCGTATTGTTGAACGTGTCGACACATTACTTGAGTCTGTTCAAGCCGCTCAACGTGATGCTGAGATGTGGTTTGGCGACGATACAGTTTATATGGAACGTTTCCTGCAAAAGCCTCGTCATGTTGAAGTACAAGTACTAGGTGATGGTAATGGTCATGCGATTCATCTATATGATCGTGACTGTTCATTGCAACGTCGCCATCAGAAGGTTCTAGAAGAAGCACCTGCTCCAAACTTACCTGAACAAGCGCGTGCAGATATTCTTGAAGCTTGTGTAAATGCTTGTAAGTTAATGCAATATCGTGGTGCTGGGACATTTGAGTTCTTGTTTGAAGATGGTGAGTTCTTCTTTATCGAGATGAATACACGCGTTCAAGTGGAACATCCTGTTACTGAAATGGTGACTGGAATTGATATCATTGAACAACAACTTCGAATTGCTGCAGGGCTTGGCCTAGATATTGAACAGCATGAAGTTGAAGTGAAAGGTCATGCGATCGAATGCCGTATCAATGCAGAGGATCCAACTACATTCCTACCATCACCTGGTAAAATTGAAAGTTTTTATGCACCAGGCGGCGCAGGAATTCGCTTAGACTCTCATATTTATCAGGGTTATAGCATTCCACCATACTATGACTCGATGATTGCAAAACTAATTTCATATGGCAAAGACCGTGAAACATCTTTAGCTCGTATGCGTCAAGCACTTGATGAAATGATTTTGACAGGCATCAAAACCAATATTCCATTACACAAAGATTTAATCTTAAAAGATAAAAACTTTTGTGAACAAGCAATGGATATTCACTATTTAGAAAAACATTTGTTAAAGCAGCTTGAACCGCAAGCTGAGAAAGCATAATAAAAAAGCCTCTTAAGAAATTAAGAGGCTTTTTTATATCAACTACAAATTATGGCAACACACGACGCAAGGTCGCAAAACACTTCTCACCTTTCTCATTAGCACAGAAATCAATCGTATGTTCGTTTGACCATTTCACGAAGTATTGAGAAACCTCACCTGTCTGATCCTGTTTTTGTCCTGAGCAATCAGTTTCGTTATTGTCATATTTAATTTGCAAAATTAAAGCAGGTAATCGTTCTTTGTGATCTTCTGAAGGTTGATAATCATATATGCCATATGACCACTCATTACCGCTTTTAATCACAACATCGCTCATTCCTCGAAAATTGTAGTATTCGGTACACTTCTTATTATTTGGAATTTCCATTCCCCACAACCCCATAATTTCAGGGCGTGAAGTTACACGGATCGCATTTGCCTTCGCTGCTTGTTGTACCGTTGTTGCTTTATCAGTTACGACTGTATCCGCCATAGTCCATGTCGAGCAAGCCCATAATAATCCAATAATATAAATATTTTTCATAGATTTAATAAAGTCGTCATCTTAACGTCGCATAGGCTTAACTTAGCATATTTTTATTTAAAATCACCCAATCATAACCATATAAACACAATATTTTTTATATGGATTTTATTTGATTGTTATCCGATTTATTTCGGGTATTCTAGATATTTAAAAAATAGATATTGTTTACTTTATAAAGAGTTAGCTTTAGGGATAAAAGCCATGAATTTTTCTGAATATGTACAATATGATGGTCTCGGACTAGCCGCATTAGTCAAAAATAAAGAGATCCATGCTTCTGAACTTTTGAAGATTGCATTAGAGCGTAATGAAAAGGTAAATCCTAAACTTAATGCCATTATCATTCCAATGTATGAACAAGCCAAACAACGCGCTCAGCAAGAGCGTCATGGGGCGTTTGCTGGTGTTCCCTTTTTAGTTAAAGACCTATTTCAAGAATACCAAGGTGTTCCAACGTCATATGGAAGCAATTCACTAAAGAAGTTCAACTATACGCCTGACTTTAATGCAGAAATTGTCAATCGTTGGGAAAATGCGGGGATTATCACTTTTGGTCGCACGAATACCCCAGAGTTCGGAATCAAAGGAATTACTGAACCTGAAGCTTGGGGTGCATGCCGAAATCCATGGAACTTAAAACATAATAGCGGCGGCTCATCGGGAGGGTCTGCTTCTGCTGTAGCAGCTGGAATCGTTCCTATTGCTGGTGCTGGTGATGGTGGTGGATCTATTCGCATTCCTGCATCCTATTGTGGACTATTTGGATTAAAACCGAGCCGAGGACGAACTCCTTGGGGACCTCAATACAGTGAAGCGATGCATGGTGCTGCAATGCAGCATGTTTTGTCTAAATCAGTCCGAGATAGCGCAGCAATGCTTGATGCTGTACATGGGCCAGAACAAAGCTCTCTGTTTAGGATTCAATCACCTGAACAAAAATATATAGATATTATTCAACAAGCTCCTAAGAAATTAAGAATTGCTTTTAATACCCAATCCCCAATCGGAACCAAGGTATCGAAAGATGCGATTCAAGCCGTCGAACATACAGCAAAACTATTAGAATCACTTGGGCATATTGTTGTTGAAGATCAACCACAAATTAATGGACTTGAACTCGCAAAAGATTTTATTACTACATGGTTCAGTCAATTCTCATACATGCAAGCACAGATCAAATTAATGTCAGACACGACCGATGATGATTTCGAACTTGATTCGGTGGCTTTAGCAGCGTTTGGAGCAAAAACGAGTGCAACCGAATATATTCATACTTTAAATAATTGGGGAAGCTACAGTACACAGATGAACTTGTTCTTTGAGCAATATGATCTGTATCTAACCCCCTCAACAGCATCTGTTGCTCCTAAAAATGGTGAAATTGTTACTCCTGCTTGGCAGAAGCCGATTTTAAAAGCTTTGCTCAAAGTCGGGAAAGCACATTACTTAGCTCAAGGAAAACTCGTCGATAAAATGGTTCAGGATAATTTGAGCTGGGTCCCATTTACTCAATTAGCAAATGTCACGGGCTTACCTGCTATGTCCGTACCGCTATATTGGAATAAAAATGGTTTGCCTTTAGGGAGTCAATTTATTGCGCCTTTCGGACGTGAAGATCAATTACTGCAACTTGCAGCACAATTAGAACAAGCACAACCTTGGATGCCTCAGTATCAAAATATTAAAATTTAAATTAACTTTTGGCTGCTGCTTCCACCCGATTCGGCAGCCAATAGATCAGCAATAATCCGAATAACACCACTACACTTGCATATAAAAAAATTGTTGCGCCAGTTAATTGTTGCCAATAATGCCCTGCCAGTAAACTTCCTGAAGCTACTCCAAGTCCCCACATCGTACTGTATAGTGCCTGCCCGCGACCTTGTTGCTCAGGTGAAAAGTTTTGGAAAATCACTTTCATAGCAATTAAATGGAATAAACCAAAACTAAATGCATGAAGACATTGAGCTAGAAACTGCCCGAAATAATTGGTTGTGAGAATTCCAACCAAAAACCAGCGCAAACTAGTCAAAATTAGACACAGTGCCACTAATGAACGCCATGAAAACCGTGTGAAAAACAACTTTTGCGCTACGGCAAACATCACAATCTCAGCGATCACACCTGCTGCCCATAAACTGCCAATTTGAGTCGTGCTAAATCCTATTTCCTTTAAAAAATTACTGTAAAAGCTATAAAAAGGTGCTTGAGAAAACAGTAATATAAACTCAATCGTAAAAAATGCTGCAACAGTCGGCTTTTTTAATACAGGAATGAGTGACTCTAATTTCTTTTGTGAGCTCGGCGCATGTATAGGCTCTTTAATACTAAAAGACCATAAAAATGCAAGAAATGAAACAGCTAAAAGTAAAATCGGCAACATAGAAATTGGAATAATTTCCAACAACGCACCAATCACAAAAACACCTACAATAAAACCGACAGAGCCCCACTTCCTTACTTTTCCATATAGTTCCGCTCTTTTTTCACCCAACCAAAATAAAGTGACACCTTCAAATTGAGCCAAGATCGCATTTTGAAAAAAACTAAAGATCAACATCAGCAAAGCAACGGATTGAAAACTGTTTGGAATCACAAAAATTGCAAACCAAATACAAGCTTCCATCCAAGTTGCAATGCGAACCAATAGCATTCGCTTACCAGACTTATCAGCGATCCATCCCCAAATTAATGGCGCAAAAAAACGCGTAATAATTGCGATAGAAGACAAAATCCCAATTTCTTGATAATTAAAGCCTTGGTCTTGTAAATACAAGTTCCAATACGGCATGAATGTTCCAACTATCGAATAGTAAAACAGATAGAAACCACCCAGTCGGGTTTGAATGTTTAAAGACTGGAACAATGCAAATGCCTTTTGCTATTTGAAGATTGAAATGAACAACTAGCATGTTCATTTTATAAGGCTCAAATTTTAACGTATTTCTGCTCAATAGATATAACAACTCCAACTGAAAAATAGACAAATAAAAAAGGACCGAAAATTCATTCAGTCCTTTTAGATGCATTATGAAATGTGCTATTTAAACATCTGGATTCAAAACCACGTTTGGTTCAGCATTGCGCAATTTACGCAACTTCACTGCATACGCAAGCATTAGACATAAAATCCATGCAGGTATCATCATCACTGCGATACGCATATCTGCTGTCAGTGACATGACCACCAAGATACCCAACATAAATACGATGCACAAATAGTTACTGAATGGATATGCAATACTTGGGAATTTAGTTGTTTCACCTTGCGCCAGCATAACTTTACGGAATTTTAAATGTGTCCATGAAATAACAATCCAGTTAATCAAAATCGCGGCAACCACAAGCATCATCAATAAACCAAATGCTTTTTCAGGGAAAATATAATTCAAGATCACGCATAATACTGTTACGAATGCTGAAACCAATACGGCATTTGTTGGAATACCATTTTTATTAATTTTCTTTAAGAACTTCGGTGCATTACCTTGCTGAGCTAAACCCAATAACATACGGCTGCTGCAATAGCTTGTACCGTTATAAACAGACACTGCTGCAGTCAAAATAACGAAATTGAGCATCGTAGCTACGCCTTGACTATCCAATGACGCGAATACCATGACGAATGGGCTACCGCCTTCTGCCATTTGGTTCCAAGGGAATAATGCAAAAAGTACAAAAAGCGTCGCAATATAGAAAATCAGAATTCGATAGATAATTTGATTCACTGCTTTTGGCAATGTTTTATCTGGATCACGAGCTTCAGCAGCTGTAATACCAAACAATTCAATTCCACCGAATGCGAAGATAATCACAGCCATTGCCATTACTAAACCTTCAACGCCAAATGGGAAAAATCCACCCAAAGCCCAAAGGTTACTAATGCTAGCTTGAGGTCCTGCTGTACCTGTGGCTAATAAATAAGATCCAAAGCCAATCATTGCTAAAATAGCTAAAATTTTGACGATAGAGAACCAGAACTCCATTTCACCAAAAAGCTTAACATGCAATAAATTGATACCGTTAATTAAAAGGAAAAACACCAGTGCGGATGCCCATGTCGGAATTTCTGGCCACCAATATTGGATATAAAGTCCAATCGCACTTAATTCAGCCATACAAACTAAAATATTGAGTACCCAATAGTTCCATCCTGACATAAAGCCAGCAAATGACCCCCAGTACTTATAAGCAAAATGACTGAATGAACCACTTACAGGTTCTTGTACAACCATTTCACCTAATTGTCGCATCATCAAAAAAGCGATAAATCCAGCAATTGCATACCCCAGGATGACTGATGGTCCTGCTAGCTTGATTGATTGTGAGATCCCAAGAAACAATCCTGTACCAATTGCACCACCAAGTGCAATAAGTTGGATATGCCGATTGCTTAAACCGTGTTTCAGGTTTCCTTGCTCAAGTTTTGACATATGATTATTCTCATCCTTGTCACGTAATTTTCTTGTATTAAATTACGTATACCATAAATTAATCACTATTGCCTATATGAAATCGAAAATTATTTAATCCACTTTTCTCGTAAGTGCGCATCTAAACAGAAAATCAAAGAAATAACAATAATTATGTTATATGTAATTTAATTATGTATTGCGTAATTATATTTTTTGAGTATGATGGAAGATATTCAGCAAACTTTAGTGGTTTGATTAAGACTCAAAATTCATTAAAAACACTTCTATACCTATGTTTTTAATAATATTAATCAAACTCAAATGCATTTTTTAGCTACGACATAGCAAAATTAAAGACAAGGAAAGTAGATGATGGCTCAAAAACTTACTTCATTTATTGAAATTGACCCTCAATCAGATTTCACAATTCATAATTTACCTTACGGTATTTTTAGTAAAACACCTGAGGGTGAAAAGCATGTCGGTGTAGCAATCGGTGATTGGGTACTTGATTTGGCAGAGCTTGCTGAACAAGGGCTATTAGAAATTAATGGAAAAGAAAATTATTTTAATCAACCAACTTTGAATAAGTTTATCGAATCAGGTAAAAGTTCGTGGCAATCCGTACGTAAAGCTTTACAAGCTCTTTTATCTGCTGAGAATCCATTATTACGAGATAATGCTGAACTTAAAGAACGTGTCTTAATCAAACAAGACAACGTTATTTTACATTTACCTATTCATGTACCAGGTTATACAGATTTCTACTCATCTAAAGAACATGCAACCAATGTAGGTACCATGTTCCGTGATCCTAAAAATGCACTACTACCTAATTGGAGCGAACTTCCAGTCGGTTACAATGGCCGTGCAAGCTCAGTGATTGTGAGTGGTACGGATATCGTTCGCCCTTCAGGACAAATCAAGTTACCTAATGACGAACGCCCTATTTTTTCTGCGACTCGTAAACTTGATTTCGAATTAGAAACGGCATTTATCGTCGGAAAACCTACACAGCTCGGTCAACCTATTGCAATTGAAAATGCTTGGGATCATATCTTTGGTATGGTTTTACTCAACGACTGGTCTGCACGAGATATCCAACAATGGGAATATGTACCATTAGGACCTTTTAATGCAAAGACCTTTGCAAGTGCGATTTCACCATGGGTTGTGACGATGGAAGCTCTTGAACCGTTTAAAGTCAAAGGACCTGTTCAAGAGCCAAAACCGCTTTGCTATTTACAAGAGAATGTTGCAAATAGTTTTGACATCAAACTCAGTGTAGAAGTTCAAAGTCCCCGCTCAAAAGAAACAGATCTCATCTGTGAGACTAACTTTAAATACATGTATTGGTCGATGGCTCAACAACTGACACATCACACCATTGCAGGGTGTAATGTTCAAGTTGGTGATTTGATGGGTTCTGGCACAATCTCTGGCCCGACTGAAAATTCATATGGCAGTTTGCTCGAATTGACATGGAATACAACTAAGCCTCTGACGCTTTCAAACGGAGAAAAACGCGGATTCCTTGAAGACGGCGATCGCGTCATCATGAAAGGTTACTGTGAGAAAGACGGCATTCGCGTTGGTTTCGGTCAAGTTGAAAATACAATATTAGCCGCACATACATTTGCGTTCGCTGAGCATGAGGCTGAACAGTATGAAACTGTATAGTTATTTTCGTAGTTCAGCAGCATTCAGAGTTCGTATTGCGTTGAACCTAAAAGGTTTGAGCTACGAGACTGAAGCGATTCATTTAGTTAAAAATGAACAACGTAGTGCTGAATATCAAGCTTTAAATCCAAGCTGTCTTGTACCCACACTCATAGACGAATACCAAGCTTTTTTACAATCTTTGAGTATTTTGGAATATTTGGAAGAGCGCTATCCAGATACTAGCTTACTTCCAAAAAACATAATTGAACGCGCAAAAGTTCGTGCTTTTTCACAAGCCATTGCATCGGATATTCACCCGTTAAATAACTTAAGGGTTTTGAAATATTTACAAAATGAGCTTGATTTAAACGATGAACAAAAAAGTCATTGGTATAAGCACTGGATTCTAGAAGGCTTCCATAGTCTCGAAGCACAGTTGCAAGCTTCCAATGGAAAGTTCTGCTTTGGCGAGCGTCCTAGCTTTGCAGATTGCTGCTTAATACCACAAGTTTACAATGCCAAGCGCTTTAAAGTTGATCTTACGGCATTTCCAAAAATCGAATCAATTTATCAATATTGCCTGACACTACCAGCTTTTCTTCATGCTGCGCCAGAACAACAAGCAGATTGGGAATAAGGATAAAAGGAGTTTAATGATGACATTCCAAATTAAAAAAATTCATCACGTTGCTTATCGTTGTAAAGACGCAAAAGAAACCGTGGATTGGTATAAACAGATGCTCAATATGGACTTCATCCTAGCATTCGCAGAAGACCACGTCCCTTCGACTAAAGCTTTTGATCCTTATATGCATTTATTTTTGGATGCAGGACAAGGCAATGTATTAGCATTTTTTGAATTGCCTACTCAACCTGAAATGGGACGTGATGAAAACACGCCACAATGGGTTCAACATATCGCATTCGAAGTTGAAGACCAAGCAACTTTATTACGTGCTAAAGAACATTTAGAAGCAAATGGTGTCAAAGTTTTAGGTGTAACGAATCATGGTATTTTCCATTCAATTTATTTCTTTGATCCAAACGGACACCGTTTAGAGTTAACCTATAACGATGTACATGCGGATGCAAAAATTGCCCGTATCACAGAAGAAATGAAAGTCGAGATGCTTGAGGAATGGAGTCGTACCAAACGTGCGCCACTCCACACACATTTCTTACATGAGGAAGAATTAGGTGCATAAAGAAATTTGATAGGTATATTCTGATCAAACTCTGAATGACTTAATAGACATCTAATCGGTATTGAGAGAAGTGCTCAATGCCGATTTTTAATGCAAAAAATGAGTAAACTTAATTCATTTAATGTCATGCTATCATCTTGAAAATCAAATATGATCTACGCTCAAACCACTGTATGCTTATACAATTCTTTAATTTGAGTCATTTAAAAAGATGATTTCAATTTTGCATCATGCTCAGGCATTATTTAATCGAAATTCTGATGTATTTATACAAATTTGACCATTACTGCTAGATAAAATTTAAATGAAGGGTTATTGAATGATTGAAGAAAAATTATCTGGTGGGGTTCAATCGCTTGAAGTCGGTTTATCCGTATTAAACGCGCTGTTAGAACATAATAAACCGATTATTTTAAAGGATTTATCAACTAAGCTTGATATGCATCCTGCTAAAGTTCACCGCTATTTAGTAAGCTTAATTCGTATGAATTATGCGAAACAGCTTGAAGATGGTCAATACGCTCTAGGCGATCAAGCATGGCGTTTAGGTTTGAGTTGCATTCAACATACTGATGTTTTGCAATTAGTTCAGCACTTGATCTATAACCTTCAAAGTAAAATTGGTTGTGGTATCCAAATCAGTAAATGGTCGCCTCAAGGGCCACTGGTTGTACAGTCAATTGAATCTAACCATCCCATTTCAATCGTAACCAAAGTCGGTTCAATCATGCCATTAGTCAATTCGGCAGCGGGTCGAGTTTTTGCTTCTTATTTACCTGAAGCTGTGGTGAAACCATTAATGGATGCAGAATGGACTAAAGCTGCACTCAACCACTATGCAATCAAACCACAAACATGGGATGATTTTTTAGTTTTGAAAGACAAGATTTTGCATCATGGAATGGCGATCGCTCAAGGAGATCTACTTGTTGGGATCAATGCCGTTGGCTTACCTATTTTCAATGCTCAACGAGCGATGGAATTTTGTATTGTGGCACTAGACAGTGAAATGTTTCTACCGCTACACGAAGGCAGTGAAAAACTTGAACTGTTTAAGAATGAAGTCGCAGCAATTAATCAATTCATTCAAACTAGATAGTAAAAAAAAGCCAAGAATTTGATTCTTGGCTTTTTTGTTCATAGCAGCAAATTACTTCGCTTCTAATACACCACGGCGAATTTGATCACGTTCAATCGATTCAAATAAAGCCTTGAAGTTACCCTCACCAAAGCCATCATCATCTTTACGTTGAATAAATTCAAAGAATACTGGCCCAAGCATATTTTGCGAGAAAATCTGAAGAAGTAGTTTCTTCTGACCGTCTTTGGTATTGCCATCGAGCAAAATACCACGCTTTTTCAACTCTTCAGTTGGCTCACCATGCTCTGGTAAACGCTCTTTCAACATCTCGTAATACGTTTCAGGTGGAGGAGTCATGAACTCAAGACCAAGCCCTTTCAACTTATCCCACGTAGAAAGTAAATCATCTGTAATAAATGCGATGTGTTGAATGCCTTCACCATTAAAATCTGCGAGGAATTCAGCGATTTGACCATTTCCTTTATCTGAATCTTCATTTAAAGGGATACGAATCATACCATCTGGTGCTGTCAATGCTTTAGAAGTAAGACCTGTGTATTCGCCTTTAATATCGAAATAACGAATCTCTTGGAAGTTGAAAATCTTTTCATAGAAATTCGCCCAATACTCCATACGTCCTTTATAAACATTATGAGTTAAATGGTCGATTTCATTTAGACCCGCACCCTTTGGATTTTTCTCAACATCATCAAAGAATACAAAATCGTTTTCGTAAATATCACGATCTACAAGGAAGATTGGCATACCACCAATTCCTTTAATCGCAGGAATATTGAGTTCCATTGGACCAGCTTGTGAATACATCGGTTCTGCACCAAGTTCGATTTCTTTCTTGAAAGCTTTCGCTGCATCACGTGTTCTGAAACCCATCGCACATGCTGATGGTCCATGCTCTTTATAAAAGAATGAAGCATAAGATTCAGGCTGATAATTCAAAATAATATTGATATTACCTTGGCGCCATAAATAAACTTTTTTAGATTTATGCTTTGCGACTTTGGAAAAGCCTATTGTTTCAAAGATTTGATCTAATCCATTTTCCGTCGAAACAAACTCAATAAAAGCAAATCCACATAGCTCTAATGGGTTATCTAAAATGTCCATCTAGTTTCCCTTATTTAGATAAATTCATCCGTTTTTAATACTGTACAACATGTTTTGTTAATTTTCGGTTGCAATAACTACCTTTAACAAATCATGTGAACTATCGATCAAAGAGTTGGATAGATAGAATTCTTTTCAATCATCCATGTTCTTTTCACGGTCCTAAAACTAGCCAGAACAACACAAAATTGTTTTGGTTTTCTACGATGAATTAATGCTACAAGAAAGCTAAAATTTATGCAATACATAATTAAATTATGTTATGTGTAATTTAATTGCTTTTTTCAGTACTAATAAATGATTCAAAATCATTTCGATTTTCTTAAAATGCTACGAACTGGTGATATTTTTTCACATCAAAACCTCGCTAAAAAGTTTCAAAGCGTAAAAATTGATGGAATATTAAAATATTCTAGAGAACAATTCTCATATCTAACAATTCATTACTTGAGGTCATAATCAGTTCTTGGCATGGTGCTATTATCAAAAATGATTAAAAGGTATGATTGTTTATGGCTAGCCCAGCCCAAGCGATAAGACATAAATTACTCAATACATTCTTCTCTAGACATTCGATTTGGTTTCTTTGCATATTTATTGCACTTAGCATTACGTGGTTTAAAACAATCTACACGCCACATAGTATTTATTACTTCATTTCTGACACTTTATTAAATGGCTTATGGTTGGTTACGAGCCTGTTAAGTATGGTTGGATTGTATGATTTACTTCAAAAAAAACATGCAATTTTAAGAAACTACCCAATCATTGGTCATTTTCGTTTCTTTTTCGAAGATGTCCGTCCTGAAGTTCGCCAATACTTTATAGAAGCGGATCAGGATGCCTTACCTTTTTCTCGTATGCAGCGAAGTTTGGTTTATCAACGTGCAAAAAATGAAAATGCTGATAAGCCCTTTGGTTCAATTATCGATGTATATCAGCCAAACTATAGATTTATTGTGCATTCGATTGCGCCGTGCCCACCTACAAATACAGAAACATTTCGTGTACTGATTGGAAATAACCAATGTAAACAGCCATATAGTGCTTCCATCATGAATATTTCCGCTATGAGTTTTGGTAGCTTAAGCGCAAATGCGATTAGAGCCTTAAACAAAGGTGCCAAATTGGGTAACTTTTATCATGATACAGGTGAAGGCAGTCTCAGCCCTTATCATCTAGAACATGGTGGTGATATCGTTTGGCAAATTGCTAGTGGTTATTTCGGTTGTAGAACAGCGGAAGGACTTTTCGATCCTGAAAAATTTGCTCAACAAGCTAAAAATCCTAAAATCAAAATGATCGAGTTGAAACTATCTCAAGGTGCTAAGCCTGGGCATGGTGGCATATTACCCAAGCATAAAATCACAGAAGAAATTGCACAAATACGTGGAGTTTCAAGAGAACATGATTGTATCTCGCCTGCAAAGCATCCTAGTTTTAATACGCCTATTGAGATGATGCATTTCATACAAAAGTTAAGAGATTTATCAGGTGGTAAACCTGTCGGTTTTAAACTTTGTATCGGTCAACCATGGCAGTTCATGGGTATTGTTAAGGCCATGTTGGAAACTAAAATTGTTCCTGATTTTATAGTAGTTGATGGTTCAGAAGGCGGAACAGGTGCAGCACCGATTGAATTTAGTGATTATATTGGCACCCCCTTAAGAGAAGGATTGCGATTTGTTCATAATACCCTTGTAGGCGCAGGTCTACGCAGCCAAGTTAAAGTTGGTGCCAGTGGAAAAATCATTAGTGCTTTTGACATTGCAAGTACATTTGCTTTAGGTGCAGACTGGGTCAATTCTGCACGCGGTTTTATGTTCGCTGTTGGTTGTATTCAAGCTCAAAGTTGCCATACCAACCAATGTCCAGTCGGAGTTGCAACGCAAGATAAAGATCGCCAGAAGGCAATTGATGTTCCAAGTAAAGCTGAACGAGTGTTTAACTTCCACAAAAATACATTGCATGCATTATCAGAAATGATCGCTGCGGCAGGACTCAAACATCCATCAGATATCAAAGCACATCATCTCGCTCAGCGTATGAATGATCGTGAAATCAAAAATTATGCCCAGATTCATTTCTTCTTAAAAGAAAATGAATTACTACAAGCTGATTTAAACGATGATGAGAATTTCTATTATCGTATGTGGAAATTGGCTAATGCAAAAAGTTTCTAACGAAATTGAGCCACTCTTTGAGTGGCCCAAGTTTAAAAAATATGGTTTAGCGGCTAACTAATCGATATATGGCAAAAATTGGAATCATCAAAATTACAAGGAATTTTAAATAATACGTCCAACTATAAAGACTACCCTTACCCTGCCAAATTTGAACTTCTACAGATTGAAACTGAATATTCGATGCCTCCATCAATTCAGCATGAACATCGTAGTGAACACCATTACTCTGTTCACTGATGGAAAATGGATCTGAACTGGCAATTAACAGTACAGGTTCATTCATCTCATACTTATGTTTATCATCTGATTGAAAGATTTGCGGTTGATATCCATTAGAGGTTTCACTCTGGACTCCTCCTATCCACTTTAAATTGACCTCACCTTCATTTGGTGCAATACCTTTAGCAACTATCACAAACCGATAAGGATTCTTATTCGATTCCCCAAGAAAACCAATAGCAACACTTGGACGATCAAACGTATCTTTGGGTTTATTAATAACAGCTTGATTTAGCTGCTCTAGTTCACTAGATGTCAGACGCACTGAATTAACCAATGCTTCACCATATTCCCCCACCTTTGGTTCATGCGTTGTTTTACCACATGCCACCAATCCTACAAGAATAAATAAAACAGCTAGAAACTTTAAACTTGTCTGTTTAAGAAATAAATTTTTAATCATTTTTATCTACAATCTTATTAAAAAATGCCTACAGAAATATGCTTATCTAAAAACCAACGTATCACAGGACCTTGTTGTTCTTGCGGTAGTGAAAGAATGTATTCAAAAGTCCTCACCATAACTTCACATTGTTTATTCTTATCCTCAGCAGTTTCACCTGAATTGATTAAATCTGCTTCAGCACCGTAGTCTTGTCTAAGTTTATCAGCAACCTGAGACCATGCCTCTGGCGCTTGCATACGATCAACAACTGAACGCTTTCCATTATGAGTCAATATATAAGTTAATGCTTCACTAGACTGCTGCTGAGTATTCTGACTTAATAAAGCTCTGCGTTGTTGCGGTGAAGTTTTACTATATAAAGGGAATGAAATTGGGAAACAATCACCTTTCCGTTTGGCATCATACAGTTGTTGAAGATAAGCATTCGCCCATAAACGTTGCCCCTCATCATCTGCTTTTTTCTCTATTATTTCTCTAAGCTTCCACCACAATGTACTGCTCACGCTTGTTTCAATCTCATTTACATTTACGACACCATTTGCCGTTTGTTGTATAGATTCATAATCTTTGCTGGCATATTGTTTGAGTGGTTGCAACAAAACGATTTGGTCTAGAATATTCTGTCGTTGCGCAATTGGATTATTTGCATCTTGAGTATTTGCAGGTAGCTCCTGATGAGAGCAACGATTAAGCATAAAAAAAATTATAAAAATAAACCCTATAACAATAAAAACAACTTTCATTGCATATCCCCATATTCTTAGTATCAAAAAATTTGTTGCTAAATATTTAAGTTCGCTTGAATGGACACGTTGAACTTTTTTGGGTGAGTAATGTGTTTGTGATTGCATTACAACTCATATAGATACTACCTTCAGCCGTACATATTCTTGCTGCATACATCTGCCGACTATTCTCGATGATCTGCATCTGTCTACCAGCATAACGCGCTAAGCGTTGTAAGGTCTCTATTCGCTGTTTACATTCAGGAAATTGCACAATGCCTCGTTGAAACTCAGAAGACTGATCTATAGCTACCTTAGTTTTATTTAGTGCAGAATCTTGAGTGTAGGCATTTCTTTCATTCTCAGTTGTGCGTTGCCGCTGAAGCTCGCTCTTCCTACAATCATGCTCAAAGCCATTTGAAATCGAGCTCATACACGCAGTTTTTTGAGTAGTTTTCGCAGCACAAGGATGACTTTGATAAGTTGTGCCCTGTGGAGAAACACACTTGTATAGATCTTGAGCAAAAACAGACGTAGAAAAACATAAAAGAATAGAGCTGAAGAAGCTCCAAGATGCACCCCTTATCATGCATACCCCTATGATTTAAATTTTCATATTTTTTATATTGTTAAAAATTGTATCATCTAAATCATTGGTAAAAAAGAAATATTAGTAATAATAATGATTTGGCTTAGCATGTAAAAAAGCTGGAATTAAACCTGTTAGTGCAGCACGAATATCTGCACGTTCATTGATTAATTGATGTGAACCTTCTTCTAGCATCAACAAGGTTTGTAGTCTAAATTTACGACGTATATATTCAATGTTATAGCGCCAATCTACAGTTTGATCGAGCGCACCCTGTGCTAGCCAAACAGGAATACGACAAGCTGGACGTTGTTCCATTTCCAACATCCATTTCGACATCGCAAGAATCCAATCCATTCCCATCATTCTTGGTTGCAATGGATCTTTTAAACGTACAAATCGCAAAAATTCAGGATTATGATTATTGCGACGGAAGTGTCGAGGGACTTGGCTTTTTATACGGCGTATAATCCCTAACCCAACAGAGTTATGCCACCAAGCCGTTTTCGCTGGACGTATTAATGGTGATAATAACAATACACGATCAACTATTGGATCTTCACGTCGCTCGGCAAATTCTAATAGATGATGCATCCATATTGCACCGCCAGTACTTTGCCCGATTCCCAACCACGGACGTGGCAATTGTTTTGCATGATGAACAGCATCATAAACAGCATTAAGAACCTGTTGGTAATGATCAAAGTTCTGAATACTAGCAGGTGAACCATTACTTAAACCGTGACCAGGAAGATCATAGGTAATTACACTAAATCCTTGATCCAAGATTTCTTTGATAATCGGTTGGTAAATCCCGCTATGTTCCAGATAACCATGTAATAAACACACAGTACCCTGAATTTTTTCTATTTTGGGTTGAAAGACCTGTACATGTAAACGAAACAATGGCATTTCTACATAACCTTGCCAATGCTCACATTCCAACAAATGCAAACCATACAGCTTACGATATGCTTGTAATGGCTTAGTTGGTTCAAAACTTACTGTCAAATCCAGTGGTTCAAGAACTTGAGGAGTGGTTTCTCGATTTGGAATAGGTAAATCAAGTTGCTTTAAGATCGTGGGATTTAGAAATGGAATATTTGACATTATGGTATCTCCCGACAATCACTAGAGCCAAACAACATATCACGAATTGTAGCTAACATCTCATAGTTTGCTCGTCGACTATGATCATAATTTTGCTCACTAGGACGCCATTTCGTTAATTGCGTCGGCATAGGCGCAATCACTGGAACAGTCTCAATACCATTTAATGCAAATAAACGACGTGTGCGAGGCATGTGGTATTCATCCGTGATCAAAAGTACCGTTGGTGCCCCGCCTTTTTTTTGTAATAACAAAGAACTAAACCGAGAGTTTTCGCAGGTATTCATACTTCTTTTTTCAAGTAATTTTGCTTCAATGCCTCGTTCATTTAACCAAGCTTGCATATACGGTGCTTCAACACCACTCAGCACAATCGGCAAATCATATTTTTTCTCTATTTCTAATGTCTTTTCCAAGCGCAGGCGTGTGTAATTATTTACCACAATATCTTTGCCATTTGCACCTAGTGTCAATCCACCACCCAATACAACAATCGCATAAGGCTCAGAGCTATTTCTTGAAGTCTTTGTCTCAACTTTATTTTTTTTCAACTCGAGCAAATCTGTATTTGTTTGCTCAACTGAATCCTCAGAAGCAGATAAATCAATAGGATAGCTTTGTAAAAAGTCTAAATACTTTTCCATTTGTATTTTGGTATTGGCTGTATCCGATTGCAAAAAATCAAAAGGTGTACTTGCTGCGCTTGCAGAACTTTCTTGCTCTTGAGCTGATGATGCTGCCTGAGCTAACAGAGGAATTTCCTGCTTGGGTTCTTCAGCATTTTCTTTTTCTTGCTCTTCTAATATTAACTGTTGCAACACTTTATAACGAGCTTGGATCAGCCCCAAATCCTCAGGTTTTTCTGATTGAAAGGTCTTTTCCATAAGCTTTAAATAAGCTTGTCTTGCAATCCATAGATCTGAACCAGGCTCTAAAGTCTCATGCTCACTCAACGCAGCAGATTTTTGGCTTTGTGCTGCAACTTGATTAACTTCTACAGGAACAAAGTAATTTAATCCTTTGACAATTAACTGAGAATAAAATGGTGAATATAAAAAAAGTACAAAACAGCCTAATAGTACAAAAAGTATTGTAAATACTCGTACTAAACTCACCATCCAATGTACTTTCGCCATATTCTCCTCATTCACCGTGTGGTTGAATCAAACCTTGCTCGTCATACAGCACTGGTTCAGGTTCTAAACTTATACTGAATTTTTGCTTTACGTCATGTTGCACGGCTTTATATGTATTTTTCACATCAGTCAAAGTTGCATCAGCATAATTGACTAAAACTAAGGCTTGTTTGTGAAACATTCCAACAGAACCTAATTGTTTACCTTTCCAACCTGTTTGATCGATCAACCATCCAGCGGCAACTTTAACACTACCATTTGCTTGTGGATAATGAGGAATGTTTGGAAATTGTTGTGCAATTTTGTCAAAGCTCATTTGACTGAGAACAGGATTCTTAAAAAAGCTCCCCACATTTGGATACTCTTTAGGATCAGGCAACTTACTTTGTCGAATCAAGATAACTTGCTTTTGCAAGTTTTCAGCGCTTTGTTCATCACCAACAGCTTGTTTTAGATCACCATAATTCAGTTTTAAATCAGCTTGCTTCAATAGCTTAAAGGTGACAGCAACGATGATATAACGATTCGGAAAATCTTTAAAAATACTATGTCGATATGCGAATTTACAATCTTCAGAGGAAATAAAGGTAAATTGCCCTAACTCACGATCATAGACTTGAACAGACTCAATAAATTCACCAACTTCAACACCATAAGCACCAATATTTTGTACAGGTGAGGCCCCAACTAACCCAGGAATTAATGCAAGATTTTGTAAACCAAACCATTGCTGCTTTGTTGTATATAAAACGAAATCATGCCAAGACTGCCCTGCACCAACATTTACAGTAACTGTGTGATTATCTTCACGAACAACCTCAACACCTTGAATATTTAAGTGCAGTACGAGAGCTTGAATATACTGAGGCAACAACATATTGCTCCCTCCAGATAACACTAAAACATTGAGATTATTCTGTTTAGCAAAATCTAAAGCTTCAATGACTTCGTTGGCATGATTGATTTGCACATAGTGTGATGCTGTAGAATCTAAGTTCAGGGTATTCAATGATTTAAGCTGTATGTGCTCTTGTATATGCATATTGTGTTGAATCCTATTACCCTGCACTGATTTGATTTTTTAAAATATTGACCCAAGCCAAACTACTTGATTCGCACTGATTAAGTACGCGATCAAAGCCTTCCGCTCCCCCATAGTAAGGATCAGGTATAGCTTGCCGTGTAAATTCAGGATCATGCTCACTCATTAATGCAATTTTTGAACGTACTTGATTAGAACCAAACTGATAAATTGCCTGAGTCTTCAAACGTTGCACATCTTTGAAATTCTCATGATCCATTGCCAAGATCAAATCGAAATCAAGAAAATCATTCAATGTGATTTGTCTAGCACGTATAGTCGATAGATCGTAACCGCGTTTACTTGCATGCTGTTGGCTGCGTATATCTGGCGCTTTATTTGGATGGTAATTGCTAGTTCCAGCAGAATCGACAATCACATCTAAACCATGCACATCACAATAATGTCTGAGAATCGCTTCTGCTGTTGGAGAGCGGCAAATATTTCCTAAACAGACACACAACACCTTATATGGCGTTTTGGATGGCATAATCACCTCATTGGTACACTTTAACAGGCGTCTTATGTTAATTTATTTAAGTCCTGAAACCTATAGCCACCACATATAAAAATGTTGTATTTATTATGAAAAAATAAGGATATATGTATGAACCATTTCCAATTTCAAACTGTCCCAAACATCATTGCAGGGCTAGGTTCAATACAAGAGCTAAAAAATGTTCTATCTCAACATCAGTACCATAAAGTTTTATTGGTCACTGATGCTGGTATGTTGCAGCATAAACTTCATTTACCGATATTAACCATTTTAGATCAACTTGGTCTGGACTTTGTCATCTATTCAGATATTCAAGCAGATCCCCCTGAACATATCGTGTTAGAAGCTGTGGATTTTGCTCGACAAGAAAAAGTAGATGTTGTGATCGGATTCGGTGGTGGTAGCTCCATGGATGTTGCAAAAATCATCGCTTTACTTGCACATCCGAATCAACAACAAAATTTAGGTGAGATATATGGTATCAACCAAGCAAAATCACCACGTTTAGCACTTATTCTTGTACCTACCACTGCTGGAACAGGCTCTGAAGTCACACCTATTTCTATTGTGACCACTGGCGCTACCACAAAAATGGGCGTTGTTTCCCCAATCCTATACGCAGATGTTGCTATTCTGGATGCAACATTCACTCAAGGTCTACCTGCACACATCACAGCGGCAACAGGTATTGATGCAATGGTGCATGCAATAGAGGCATATACATCAAATATTAAAAAAAATTTCTACGCAGATATGCTGGCAAAGAACGCATTAAAACTCCTCAATCAAAATTTAGCCAAAGTTCTAAAAAATGGTTCAGATATGGAAGCACGCCAAAACATGTTGGTTGGCTCAATGCTTGCGGGACAAGCATTTGCAAACGCACCAGTCGGTGCAGTTCATGCACTTGCCTACCCATTGGGTGGACATTTTCATTTATCACACGGGCATACAAATGCTTTAGTTTTAGTTGAAGTACTTAAATTCAATGCACCTAATGCGAAGCAACACTATGCTGAATTAATGCAATTGCTCGACCCTCGCAGTACAGGTTGTACGGATGGCCTATGTGATCTATTTATCGATCATATGCAAAACCATCTTGACCAAAGCGGTTTAACCTTAAAACTTAATGAATTGAACATTCCAGAAGCTAAACTTCCACAACTTGCCAAGGATGCGATGCTTCAAACAAGACTCTTGCAGAACAATCCAAGAGAAATGACCGAACAAGATGCACTCAATATTTATCAGGCGATTTATGCATGAGCAAACCGACTTTAAAACGACGTGACCAATTCAAGTTCTTTTTCCCAATACAAACCCGTTGGGCGGACAATGATATTTATGGACACGTCAATAACGTGACTTATTACAGTTATTTTGACACTGCTGCGAATTCATTACTGATTCAAAAAACAGGTTTCGATATCCATAACAGTGAAATCATAGGTTTAGTGGTGGATTCAGCCTGTAGCTTTCAACAGGAACTTTCTTTCCCAGAAATTATTGAAGTCGGTGTTGCGATTGGCAAAATCGGTAATTCATCGCTCAGATATGAACTCGCAATTTTTAAACAAAATCAGGATGAAGCAGCAGCCCAAGGACATTTTGTGCATGTATTCGTTGACCGTAAAAACAGAAAAAGTACGGCTATTTCAGTAGAAATGAGAAACGTACTTGAACAATATCAACTTATTAGTTAATAACTAAAGCGATTTTTTACTTTAGTTATTACTTACTGAATTAGGGCTTGAGCTGAACATTGGCTAACTCTGCATCAAAAGTTTCTATCAAACTTTTAATTGTAGGCTCTTGATTGAGTAGTTCCACTGCCCGATCAAATGCTTTTTGTTTCCGTGTCGCTTGCATAACGAAAGGCGTCACGGAATCCATCTTCCTATATTGCACAGAAAATAGCGTATTGATCCATTGCGATTTCAAAGCATCTTCTAATGCATGTTGAAGCTGAGTTAGCATTCCCTCGTATTCTTGAGGAATATGAAATACAGACTTGCCATTAATCTCACCAGTCATTAATCCATGCTGTGCGAGTTCTTGAACAGCAGGTGACAATTCACTATTTCTAAACCAATATTCCCACTTTTCTAAATTCCATTCTCCCTCTAGAGATTGTTCTTTAAGTTTTAAAATGTCTTGAGGAGATAAATTAGATATTGGCTCATTTTCATGGGACTGCTTTGTTGTGGCAATTACTGTGTTGTAAGGCTCAACATCTTCAACAACCGGTGTATTTTCAAACAGTTCCAAATCATGAGTTATTTGAGTATTTACATCCAAATCTGAAACTAAAGAATCTTGTTCTGCTTCATCTGGTGATACTGGAAATACAAGAAAATCTTCAGCTTCACTTAAACCTGAATTTGATACAGGTTTTTCTAAAGGCGATGTGGTTTCTAACCCTATCAACTGACCTTCAGCAGCATCAAATACCATGACACCACTCTCTGCAACTGGTTCAGGTTCAGGTTCAGGTTCAGGTTCAGGTTCAGGTTCAGGTTCAGGTTCAGGTTCAGGTTCAGGTTCAACATTAACTACTTCTGACTGAACAGCAACTAGGTTCTCTACTTTTACATTTTCTGAAAACTGTTGAGTTTCATTTATCAAAATTGGCGTAGCAGAGGTTGTCGTGACTGTCACTTCGTTCAACTGCATCGGTCTAAATGCGAGCAACCGTAGAACAATCATTTCGAAACCTTGCTCTTGTGTAACAGCAAGTTGAATATCTGAACGACCTTTACATGCAATTTGATAATAAAGTTGTAAATCTTGCGCCGAAATTAATTTTGAAAGTTGCAAAATCTTTCGATTAATTTCTTCACTATATTTCAGAGCCAAATCAGGCAGATATTGTAATAAAGCCAACTCATGCAAGGTAGAAACCAATTGATCTAAGACCAATGATACATCTAAAGCTTGCTGTCTAAATTGCAATAATAGCTGACTAACACGAGCTTGTTGATTCTGATGAATGGCTAAAATCAGATCATAGATAATCGTACGATCAATTAGACCAAGCATTTCTTTAACATCTTGATGATGGACAGCACCCTGACCATATGCAATCGCTTGATCTGTCAAAGATAATGCGTCACGTAAAGAACCTTGAGCAGACTCAGCAATTTGCCAAATTGCATCACGATCAGCATTGATGCTTTCTTTATCTAAAATTGTTGTTAAATGCGTTGTGATCTCATCAACAGCCAAAGGTCTAAGCGTAAACTGAAGACAACGAGAAATAACGGTAATTGGTAATTTTTGCGGATCAGTTGTCGCAAAAAGAAATTTTACATGTTCTGGCGGTTCTTCTAATGTTTTTAACAATGCATTAAACGAATGCGTCGAAAGCATATGCACTTCATCGATAAGATAAACTTTAAAACGACCTTGTGTTGGTGCATAAGGAACGTTATCAAGCAACTCACGTGTATCTTCAACTTTCGTTCTTGATGCCGCATCAATTTCAATTAAATCAATAAAACGGCCCTCGTTCACAGCTCGACATGTTGCGCAGACTTCACAAGGGGTTGAAGTCACACCTGTCTCACAATTCAAACACTTGGCTAAAATACGTGCAATCGTGGTTTTACCGACACCACGAGTACCTGTAAATAAATAAGCATGATGCAAACGACCACGTTCTAATGCACTTGTTAAAGCGCGAGAAACATGGTTTTGCCCCACTAACTCATTGAAATTACGTGGACGGTATTTTCTTGCCAGTACTTGATACATGTATGCTCCTTATTGCGTCTTTAGCATACTTTGTTTTTGAAACGCTGTGAATGAATACAAAACTGTTTGATCAAGATTAAATAGTTTGATCATGCACCACTTCTTACAGAGTTAAAACAATCTTGCGCATCAAAGCTTGCAACCAAAATCAACTCAAAGGACAATATAGATCTTTTGTAGATTTGGCTTTTAATCCTATGTCACACGCTTTAGATGTTTTAGGTGGTATCACCGCAGAACAATTTTTAACTGAATATTGGCAAAAAAAACCGTTATTGGTACGTAATGCCTTACCAGAAATCATAGGATTATTAGAACCAGATGATGTTAAAGAGTTAGCGCTTGAAGAAGATGTAAGTGCTCGACTCATTCGACAAAAAAATAAAGATCCAAATGAATGGCATGTCAAATCATCTCCCCTAACCAAAGGTGATTTTCAAAAGCTACCTAATCTTTGGACGATCTTAGTGCAAGCTGTAGATCACTATTCTTTTGATGTTGCTGAATTATGGAAAAAATTTCCATTTATTCCACAATGGCGCCGCGATGACATCATGGTGTCTTATGCACCCAAAGGTGGATCTGTCGGTAAACATTTCGATTTTTATGATGTTTTTCTCGTTCAAGGCTATGGACATCGTCGTTGGCAGCTTGGTCAAATGTGTGATGAATCAACTCAATTTATTCCTGATCAACCATTAAAGTTATTGGCTGACATGGATGTTCAGTTTGATGAAATCCTATCTCCTGGTGACTTACTTTACGTTCCACCTGGTCTAGCACACTACGGTGTCGCAGAAGATGACTGTTTAACGTATTCTTTTGGCTTTCGCATGCCAAATCTTTCAGAAATGATTGATCAGGTGAGTGATAAATTTGCTGAAAATGCACTATTAAAAAATCCTTTAGTGGATGTAGCTCGCCAACAAACCGCGAATATCGGTGAAATAAATTCGACTGAATTTTCTTATTTAAAAGCTGAATTATTGAACTACCTCTCTCAAGCACCTGAGTTTGATGCGGCGATTATGTCGTATATGAGTCAATCAAATTATCCAAATAGCATTCCTGAGCCTGATGAAATCGCAGCAGAAGATTTAATTGAAATTATCGGTACAGGTTATCAACTCGTGCTTGAACCAGCCTCAAAGCTACTCTACAGAACTCAAGCTGATGGTTTAGATTTTTGGGCAAATGGTGAAAATGTTTGTATTTCCAAGTCATTTGAAAACCAGCTAAAACAAATTGCTGATGGGCAAAGCATTGCATTTGATGAAAATCTAAATCAACCAGAATATTTAGAAAATATTGCTGAACTTTTAAATAATGCTGTTGTGATGTTGCTCCCTCCAAATTAATCTCATCAGCGCCTCTAGATGAGATTATATTGATCGGAAAAATTCAAAAAGTTTAAATACTTGATTACGATCATATAATTTCTTCTAGAAGGTAAAAATTATTAGACCTCTTGCAAAAATCATTTTTTAACCAACTCCATGTTGTAAATTGCAGCAATTAAATTCAGACGTAAACCCATGCGTTTACGCCTATT
>NZ_JAKTID010000010.1:0-1760 GCF_027854795.1 Acinetobacter sp. AOR34_HL
CCAGCATCTGGATCAGTGACTGATGGTGTCAATGTAACTGCTGTGTCTTCATTCGTCGTTGCTGTTGTAGGCGTTGCGACTGGCGCATCGTTCACGCCTACTACTTTTAAAGTTAATGTAGAAATATCAGTACTATTACCATCAGTCGAAGTATAAGTGACTAACGGCACAAAACCATTGTAATTAACTACTGGGGTAAAGGTATAGCTACCATCTGAATTGATCAACAAGCTTCCTACACCCGTGATCGTCGCTATCTGACCTGCTGTATAAGTAGTCGTATCACCCGCGATCATAAAGCTTTGAATGCTGACCGTACCATCAACACTGCTCGTACCTGCTAATAAACCATTTGGATCTGTCGCAAGTACATTTAATGGCGTGTCTTCTGTTGCACTTACTATTTCACTTGCATCAATGAATGACGTATCGACCGTTAATGTTAATGCTGGGCTTTCAGCACTTTCATTACCTGCCGCATCTGTCAAAGTATAACTGAGTTCGTGCTCACCTTCGCTTAATGGCTCTGTAGGGGTCAGTGTTCCTGTCAATGGATCATAGACTGCATCAACCGCTACACCATCTACATACAAGGTCGGGGTATCTGTTAAACCACCACCAATATTAAGCCCAGGTGTACGATCATCTGTTGTACTACCAGACAAATTTACACCTTGTTCTGCACCAACGTTGTCGACATAGCTCGTCGGTGCTGCTGGCGTGGCTGGTGCTGTCGTATCAACAGTAATCACTTGTACCGTCGTATCCGCTACATCCACATTACCTGCTGCATCGCGCGCTTCAGCACGAATCGCAACCTCCCCATCTGCAGCAACTGCAATCGTCGCTGTAATGAAACCTGCATCGATATCCGCTTGTGTTACCGTATATGTTGTACCATTGACAGTGATCACATTGCCAACAACCGCATCTGCACCTAATGCAACTTGTGCTTCAAATACACCATCTATATCTAACTCTTCCGCATTGATAATGCCATCACCATTCACATCTTCTGGAATCGTAATCGCACCTATTAAATCTGAAGCTGTCGGATTAAAGATGAAACCATCCGTACCATCCAGAATATCTCCAATACCCGCATTTCCAGCAGCATCACTATAAGTACCATTCGCTACACTAATGCTCGGTGCTGCTGTGCCGCTTTGAGTAAAGGTCGCTGTCCATGTATTTGCATCAACCTGTACGAAATTACTCAGCGTACCACCTGCTACAACAACATCTGATGCAGTAAATCCAGCAACGTCTTCACTAAATTGGAAGGTGATCGTTGACGTTTCACCCGCTCCTAACTCTAGGTCTGAGCTCGTGATTGTCAGTGTTGGAGCAGTTGTATCAATTGTCAATGTTAATGCTGGGCTTTGAGCACTTTCGTTACCTGCTGCATCTGTCAGTGTATAGCTGAGTTCATGTTCACCTTCGCTTAATGGCTCTGTCGGTGTCAGTGTTCCTGTCAATGGATCATAGACTGCATCAACCGCTACACCATCTACATATAAGGTCAGGGTATCTGTTAAACCACCACCAATATTAAGCCCAGGTGTACGATCATCTGTTGTACTACCAGACAAATTTACACCTTGTTCTGCGCCAACGTTGTCGACATAGCTCGTCGGTGCCGCTGGCGTGGCTGGTGCTGTCGTATCAACTGTTGCTGTTTCAGTTACAGGGGATGATGTATTACCTGCTGGATCTTTGATTGAAACTTCAACTTCAAGTGCTTGACCTTCTGGTGGTAC
>NZ_JAKTID010000011.1:0-54053 GCF_027854795.1 Acinetobacter sp. AOR34_HL
TTGCTGTAGAAGCATGTTTAATTCGTCTGATCACAGATACTTTATAAAGTATTTTAGTACTTTTTTGAATCCGTCAATGCGTAAGTCCTAGTATATTCCACTTTTGAATCAGTTGAGACAATGAAGTCGTATTCAGTGGCTCAGTTCGAATAAAATCTAACATTTCCTTAGATATCTCTAACTTCTGAGCCAGCCATTTCCATTTTAGTATCACTCTTAAGACAGCTAAAGGCACATAGCGTGTAGGTGCTTGCTGATTAACTTGTGTAGCGATGATATTAAACATCTCAGCTAAAACAAAACGTTGTTGATGAGCTACCAACAGTTCACGTTGGGCTAAACTGTTCTCGGTTGCAGCAAGTGCCATGACTTTCACCAAGTAATCTACTGTCACCAGTGGCAAATAATGTTGAGGTGTAGCAGGTATTGCACCCATTTTTTTCCGCTTTAATAAATCCACCATTTGGGCAATCGGTTGATTGTCAGGAATTTCTCCCGTAAGCGCATCGCCCACGACAGTTGCTGGATGAATGATGGTCCAATCGATCTTTAATTCTTCTGCCAATCTCATCCATGCATAATGAGCTTCAATTTTGGATGCCTCATACGCACCCAATTGTTGATAAACCCTATTCCAATCAGTGGTTTCAGGTTGATCGAGACAAATTCCCGCTTGTTGTAAATGCGAGTGAATAGTCAACATGTACCCTGAAACGTGGATGGCACGATCTAATTTGCAGTATTTATTCAGACTTGAAAGTAAATTCAGCGCCCCTTCAACATTAACCTTGCGCGCATGTCGCATACTTAAATCCCAAGCAAACAATACACTACTGTTGTACAAAGTATTCACTTGCTGTAATTGTTCCCAAGTGCTGCTCTCTATACCCAAATCAACTTGCGTCACATCACCTTGCACACACTGAAAACGCTCTAAACTTATATTTCGATTTCTCAGCCAATCTTCGAGCTGTCTTTGCTGCTGAGCTTTATTACGGAGTAATGCAAAAACTTGATGTCCTTGTTGTAGCAATTCAGCAATCAAAAACCGCCCAACAAATCCTGTAGCACCAGCAACAAATGCGACTTGTAAAGATTGCTCTACTTTTAAAGTTGTTTGTTTCATTTGAATGACTCTTTTTTGTCGTTGTAGGAATAGGCTAAAGGGTGGAGTACACTCAAAGGTCAAGGGTATTTTTATAAAAACTCAAAAATAAAAAGGTCTTATTATGTTGATTGGACAATTATCTAAACATAGCGAATTAAGTAAGGATACTATTCGTTTTTATGAGAAAATGGCGCTTATACAATCAGTTACTTGCGCTAATGGCTACAAAGACTATCCAGAGCAAACTTTGCAACAACTGTTATTAATTCGAACGGCAAAAAATTTGGGATTCTCACTCAATGAAATTAAACAAATTTTAGAAATGACCTCAGAACAAGAAATACCTGCGCATCAAATGCAAAATATCTTTCAAGAAAAACTCGCGGCGATAGATGAAAAAATCTTTCAACTCCAACAAATTCGAAACATGCTGAGCCAATTCACTCAAGGTGAACCGTGTCCTTTGCGAAGGGATTGTTCTATTCCACAATTAAAGTAATTGTTTTTTAAAAAATTACTATTTTAATTATCACTATATTCTTACTGCTAAAGCCTTACAGAACTCTCAAGTCTTTCTCACCATCTAAAAATACAGTCATAAAAAGCATACAAAATAGTATCATTTTCATGCTTTTTTAGCGGTATATAACAAACGGTAAAGATTCAGTAACAGAATCTTGCTTAGTGTAGAAAGGATCAGATATGAGTCAGACATATAGCAAGGAAGAAAGAACGAGCCGTATTAAAGGCATCGTTGGTGCAGCATCAGGGAATTTAGTGGAATGGTTTGATTTTTATATCTATGCCGTTTTTGCTGCTTATTTTACTCATGCATTAACCGCTCCAGATATGGAACCCACGACCAAAGCCATTTATGTGTGGGGGGTGTTTGCAGCGAGTTTCTTTATGCGTCCAATTGGTAGCTGGTTGTTTGGACGAATTGCTGATCGGCATGGTCGTAAAAAATCGATGGTAATCTCGATTTGCCTGATGGCACTCAGCTCATTTCTTTTTGCTGCCCTACCAACCTATGATCAAGTCGGCATGCTCGCTCCATTTTTATTACTGATGGTTCGCTTATTACAGGGGTTATCTGTAGGTGGTGAATATGGTGCAGTTGCCACCTATATGAGTGAACTGGGTTTAAAAGGTCAGCGTGGTTTTTTTGCTTCTTTTCAATACGTCACCTTATCAGGAGGCCAACTACTAGCAAGCTTACTTGGGGTCATCTTACTGGGCTTCATGACCGAACAACAATTAAATGATGGGGGATGGCGTATTCCCTTCGTGATTGGTGGTGTCGCTGCATTACTTTCATTAGCTGCACGTAGCCGTTTAGAAGAAACCTTATCAAATGAAGATGCTGAACGTGAAGAATCGGGAAGCTTAATTGCACTATTAAAGCAACATTGGAAAACTTTCTTATTGGTGGTGGGTTATACCTCAGCAGGTTCACTGACATTTTATGTAGTGACTGTATATTCAAAGACCTACCTAACCAATATTGGCATGGATGGTAAAACAGTGGGGTTTATCATGACCACTGCTTTATTTGTTTTTATGATCGCTCAACCCTTTTTTGGAATGTTGTCTGATCGAATTGGCCGTCGTGCCTCTATGCTCGCTTTTAGTCTATTGAGTGCTATTTTCATCTATCCCGTGATGGTGACAGGAATGCGTAGTTTTGCAGACTCGCCTGTGATTATTACCTTATTGCTCATTTTCTTGATGATGTTGTTGAGCTTCTACACTTCCATTAGCGGTTTGGTCAAAGCAGAAATGTTCCCGCCTCATGTACGCGCATTAGGTGTTGGTTTTTCCTATGCAGTGGGTAATGCACTATTTGGTGGTTCTGCTCCTTCTGTTGCACTGTTATTCAAAGATGCGGGCATTGAAAATACATTCTTCGTATATGTCATTATCATGTTGATCATTTGTTTCTTCTGTAGTTGGGCATTACCGAAAAAACCTGAATATTTAAAACATGACCACTGATAAAATTTAATCCATCAAATCAACCACTTTTGTTCTACTAAAAGTGGTTTTTTATTTTTATTGATCAAGATAAGGATTAAATTTAACTAAATATTTAAACCCACTTTGTACCACCATCGCAGTACGTGATTTCGGACGAGCTTGAGCTTCATGTTGTGTGAATTCAATCATATGTTGATTAAAATCTAAACGTGGATATTGTTGATTTAACTGTGTTCTGAATGTAGTAGAGAACTCAAAACCACGGCTGCCTATCACATCACAACTGGCTGCTTGTTGTAGTAAATGAGCTTCTACACCATCCTCAAGCGCCACGAATGGATTCATATGCACACTGATCGCATCAAATAATTGATCAGCACGTGGTGTTTGCCAACCACGTTGTATTGACCAATCTTTGGCTGCATAAGCGCCCTGTCCTGCAAAGCAGCGACAGTTTGCATGGTGTTGGTAATGCTGCTCAGTCATTCCCAAATCATGCAACAAACATGAAACTGCCAATAACTCCTCATCCATTTTTAGCTTTTGAAGCTTGGAAAATGCAACGGCGTAATACCAAGTCCTCAAACAATGATTTTGTAAGGCAATTGAGCTACAGGACTGCATCTTTTCAATTGCGTGTTTGATCTCGACACTATCAGGCAAATGCAAATCATCTATCTGTAATATTTTTGGAGTTTTGGTCATACTGCTTGCAAATGCATACATTTTTACACTTTGCTGAAGTACAGGCAGCAAACTATGACTTAACAATGTCATACGATCTGTTAAGGATAAATCACCTGAAGTTTGAACCATCCATACCTGTCGACCGATTTGCATTTGATCCACCAATAAAATTAGAGTAATTACTCTAATTTTTATAAGTATTCTGTTTAGATGTCAACTCAGGATAATAAACGTTCCAGAAATCAACTAATTCAACCAAAATACCAAACCATAAAAGCATGCCAAACTTAATATAATCGTTAATAAGGTATGACGAACTACATAAGCAATCAAAATCGTCAAAATTGTGGCGAGAAAATAAGGATTGAGTAAGCTCTCACGAAATGCACCATGCTCATCCATAAACACGATTGGGGTGGCAATTGCAGTCAATAAACATGGAGCAGAATACTGCAAAGATTGTTGAAACCATTTCGGCAGTCGCAAAGGAAGATTAGGTTCAAGCAATATATAGCGATTCATAAATACAACTAGTGCCAGAATAATCAGGATAAACCAAGTCATACTTTACGCTCCCGAAAATTCTGTAAACAAGTCGCAGCAAACATCCCGATCACTCCAGCCATGATTGCCGCACTTTTAATCCCTAGACTTAAAAAAACCACCGTTAATGTGACTGAAACAAGAACACCAACCAAAGTATTTAAGTTTTTAATAAATGGAACTACGATTGCAATAAAGGTTGCCACGATGGAAAAATCGAGATGGTATTGATCTAAATTAGGGACTGCAGTAGCAAGGAATACACCACAAGCGCTAAACAGTACCCAACACAAATAAAAACAAAGTCCAGCACCAAGTAGATAATGAATATAATGTTGTTGCTTTTTAATACTCACCGCAAACAACTCATCCGTCAGCAAAAAACCCAGCATCAAACGATTTTTTAAGGGCTGTTTGGAGATATCTTCTCGCAAATACAAAGCATATAAATAATGCTGTGTAGTAATCAGAAAAACTGAAATAATGATCGTTAACGCAGGTGTACCCGCCATCACTAGACCCAAGGTCATCAACTGTGCTGCACCCGCAAAGACAAGTGCAGACATTGCAATGGCTTGCATGGTTGTAAGGCCTGCTTGAATCGCCATCGAACCTGCCAACAAGCCCCAAGGTAATACGGCAAAACACAATGGAAGTATTTTGATCACTCCATTTAAAAATGCCCGTGATTCGGTCATCGGGGTATGATCTATGTTTTCAGCTAACATCTACATCACAATCATTGATTAAAAACCCAATGACTATGCCAAATCTAGATCATCCAAGCTTGTATAAAATTGCTGTTTTTTATTTGAGATAAGCAATATAACCGCCTGGCGTAATACCAAACGTTTGACGAAAATGCCGACTAAAATGACTTTGATCTGAGAAACCACATTGCTGTGAAACTTCTGATAAGTTCAAACCCTGTCTCAATAATTTTTGTGATTTCTGTAATCGCGCTTGGATCAACCACGCATGTGGTGAGAGTCCAACATGCTTTTTAAATTGACGTAAAAAATGTCACTGGCTCAGATTCGCCATTTCAGCCAATTCGATGAGTGAAAACTCTTGCTCAGGCATACTCGCCATTAATTCTTTAATATTTAAAATACGCTTTTTTGCATTACTGAGGTCAGCGGCATGCGGTTTTGTTTGGCTATATTTTGAGATTAGCCAAGCAATCGTCGATAAGAACAAGGTTTGTTTGAGCAAGGTATTGCTCGGTTGTTCTAACAAATCAAATAGTAATCGTAATTGCTGTGCCAAACCTTCGTCATGCAACACGGCTTCTCTAAACCACGGTGCTGTGCCATGAATAGTCGTGAGATCACGCGTCAGTTCATGGAAAATTTCTGGAGTTGGATAAATTGCTCGATAACGCCAGCCTGTTTCTACCGCAGATGAGCCAGTATGTACTTCATCAGCATTCACCAAAATAATATCGCCTTGCGGTGCGACATGATTGCCCCCTGTACGATAAAAACGTTGCGCACCCTCTTCAATCACACCGATACAAAATCCTTCATGAACATGTCGCGAGAACTCCTGCTGAAAGTAACTGGCTTTCAACATTTCTAAACCACCGAGTTCTTCGAGGTGTAAATAATCGACTTGTTCACGAGGTCTACGTGACATCACGACCTCCATTGCAGTGTAGGCATCAGCTCAGGTTAGCTCGATTTGATGAAATTTATAGAATAAAATTGCTGTTTTACATTTCATAATCTATTTACAACTTTATTAAATCATTTCTAACCACAAACAAAAAAACCTTCTCGAAGGAAGGTTTTTTTAACAGATTAGCTTATTTAGAGCCTTTAATCCCTGCTTGTAATAACAAAGCACCTAAACCACCGATTTTTTGCTCTTGTGGTTTTTCAGCTTTTGGCTTGTTATTTTGCGGACGCTTAAAGTCGCCCTCTTTACGTGGAGGACGTTGACCTTGAGGCTTACGTTCTGAACGCTCAGTACGCTCTTGCTGTGGACGCTGCTGCTGACGTGGTGCTTTAGTAGGCGCAGAACCTTCAGCACGCATACTCAAGTTCACACGATTACGTTCAACATCAACTTGCATCACACGAACTTGCACGATCTGACCTGGTTTCACGACTTTGTGTGGGTCAGAAACGAATTCATTTGCAAGTTCAGAGATATGCACTAAACCATCTTGGTGTACACCTACGTCCACGAATGCACCGAAGTTGGTTACATTGGTTACAACGCCTTCAAGCTGCATACCTTCAGTGAGTTGTGCAACTTCGGTAATGTCTTCACGGAACTTCGCTGTACGGAACTCAGGACGAGGGTCACGACCTGGTTTTTCCAATTCTGCTAAAACGTCTTGAATCGTCGGCAAACCGAATTTGTCATCGACAAACTCTTCTGCTTTTACTTGGCGAATAATTTCTGTATTACCAATGATGTCTTTTACAGTTGTTGCTTTTGCGGCAACAATTTTCTCAACCAAGCCATAACTTTCAGGGTGAACAGCAGATGCATCTAATGGCTCAGAACCATCTTGAACACGTAAGAAACCAGCTGATTGTTCAAAAGTACGCTCGCCTAAACGTGGAACTTTCTTCAATGCTTGACGATTATCAAAACGTCCGTTTTCTTTACGATATTCAACGATTTGTTGTGCAATCGCTTTGTTTAAACCTGCGATATAAGCCAAGATCGCTGGAGATGCTGTATTGACATCCACACCCACCGCGTTCACACAGTCTTCAACAACTGCATCTAGTGTTTTTGCTAAACCTGTTTGGTTTACATCGTGTTGGTACTGACCTACACCAATTGATTTTGGATCAATCTTTACAAGCTCTGCTAATGGATCTTGTAAACGACGAGCGATTGAAACCGCACCACGAATAGATACATCAAGTTCTGGAAGTTCTTGTGCAGCCAATTCACTTGCAGAATAAACAGATGCACCTGCTTCACTTACAGTGATACGTGTTAATTTCAGATCCGTATTTGCCGCCATCATTTCAGCAACAACAGCTTCTGTTTCACGGCTTGCTGTTCCATTACCAATCGCAATAAGTTCCACGTGGAACTCTCTGCATAAACGCGCAAGCTCCGCAATCGAACCTTCTTTATCTTCTTTCGGTGCAAATGGATAGATCGTGCTGTGTGCAAGGACATCACCAGCTTTACTAATCACTGCCAGTTTTACCCCTGTACGAATACCAGGATCAACACCTAAAGTAACACGACCACCTGCTGGTGCAGATAGAAGTAAATGACGCAAGTTCTCTGCAAATACATCCATTGCTTCAGCTTCAGCAGATAGACGCTTATCTGTTAGCAATGAGTGTTCAATCTGTGGACGAATCTTACCTAACCAGAATAATTTTGCAGTTTGCTTTAAATAATCTTGACGACTCTGTGGTTGTACTTGGTCTAAGTTGTACTCAGTTTCAATACGCGCCAATGGTGCATCATCTTCACCATCCACTTTTAAACCTAATACATTTTCTTGACGACCACGTAGCATCGCTAACAAACGGTGTGAAGGAACTTTGTTTAAGTTTTCAGAGAACTCAAAGTAATCACGGAATTTCTTACCAACTTCTTTTTTCTCTTCAGATGCCACAGCACTCTTTAGCACAGCAGTTTTAGAAAAAGTTTGTTTTAATTCAGTGGTTAACGCAATATTTTGCGCCCAATCATCAATTAAAATATGCTGAATCGCATCCAACTGACTTTCAAGATCTGGGTAGTCTTCATGGCTGAAGCCTGATAATGCTTCTGTAGGATCAACTTGTTCAGCAAAAATCTTTTCTGCGATCGGCCCTAAACCCGCTTCTTTCGCTTTGAAAGATTTGCTTGTGCGTTTTGGACGATACGGCGCATAAATTTCTTCTAATGCATTCTTGGTTTCAGCCGCATTTACACGTGCAAGTAAATCATCACTTAACTTATCTTGTTCTTGTAAAGATTGAATCACTTTCTCACGACGTTCGTACAAATCACGTAGGTAAGCCAAACGTGTGTCGAGTTGACGCAATTGAGTATCGTCTAAGCCTTGCGTGACTTCTTTACGGTAACGTGCAATAAAGGGAACACTGGCGCCTTCATCAATTAAACGAATAGCAGCTTCTACTTGGTTTGGACGTACGGCAAGTTCATTTGCCAACTGCTGAACTAAGTCAGTCATCGTGATTGATTCCACAAGGGTTAATTCTAAAAGCACTGATTATAAAGTCCACGGCTATAAAATCCACCATTGTTTTTTTGAAAATTTTACGAGTAGATTATGCAAATTGATCAATGTTTCTAAAATCCCAAGATTTTTTCAGCTAAATATTGAAAAATAGATTGATTGTCATAATTTTACCTGTATATGTTTGGTATCTATCTCTTGATTTTATTGGCAATATTTGTTGCTTTATAACATAGCCAAACCTGTGCAATGAATCGTATACTGCCTGACATTGCATAATTACGATGACAATAAACGATAAAGGAGCACATCATGAGTTTAGTTGTACCTGCTGAATCGACGGAAACCGTACACCATGAGACAGACCGAGTCGAACGCATTTTAGTGGTCGATGACGATGTGCGTTTGCGTACGCTTTTGCAACGATTTTTAGAAGATAAAGGTTTTGTAGTCAAAACTGCTCATGACGCGACACAAATGGATCGTTTATTACAACGTGAATTGTTTTCGTTGATCGTTCTTGATTTCATGCTTCCTGTCGAAGATGGCTTAAGTATTTGTCGCAGATTACGCCAATCTAATATTGATACTCCAATTATCATGTTGACGGCACGTGGAAGTGACTCTGATCGCATTGCAGGTTTGGAAGCTGGCGCAGACGATTATTTACCGAAACCATTTAACCCAAATGAACTTTTAGCTCGTATTCGTGCTGTATTACGTCGCCAAGTGCGTGAAGTACCAGGTGCACCGAGCCAACAAGTTGAAGTTGTTAGCTTTGGACCATGGTCTTTAGATCTTTCAACTCGTACACTTACTCGTGAAGGTCAAGTCGTGACTTTGACGACTGGTGAATTCGCTGTATTAAAAGCCTTGGTTCAACATCCACGTGAACCTTTGACCCGCGATAAATTGATGAATTTAGCACGTGGTCGTGAATGGGGTGCAATGGAGCGTTCGATTGATGTTCAAGTGTCTCGTTTACGCCGTTTAATCGAAGACAACCCTGCCCGCGCTCGTTATATTCAAACCGTTTGGGGTGTAGGCTATGTTTTTGTTCCAGATGGTGCTGAGTAAGTTCAGGAATTTCAACGTTGAAACTGGAACCCATTGACCCTCAAACTTTTACTGAGTTTGTATCTTACTCTGAACGACCACGTACCAAGTGGGAACGTTTCTTAGATAAGATCAAACCACGTTCCGCTGCGATGCGTACCACTATTTTGGTACTGTTCACCGTATTCTTCAGCTTATTTATGTCTTTGTGGTTCTTCTGGCGAACTTTGTATTTGCCAGAGTTACAACAACATGCACGCTATCTCGCAATTGAATTAGAGCTGGTCAATAATCCTGATATTCGAATTTTGCATCGTGATACAGAAGTCGATATTGATACATGGTTAAAAAACCGTATTGGTATCGAATACATCACTGATCCTAAAGAATTTCCAAAGATTGAAGACAAATTTCTAGCTGAATTATTTACTGATGAAATCGAAGCCAAACTTGCCAAAGAGTTAGGTGTTGATAACGTCACCGTTTATTTTAAATTTAAACCAATTCCTCGTATCTGGATTCAAACTCCAGAGATGAATGGTAACTGGGTGCGTGAACCACTAAAAACCTATACCAATTACAGTGTTGAACTGATTGCAACATGGTTATTTGGTGTACCGATCTTATCTTCAATTATTATTTTAACCTTAGTTCGCCAAATGAATCGTCCATTGCGTCGATTACAAAATGCCGCCAATAGTTATAGTAAAACAGGTAAAGCACCTTATTTAGATACTAATCACGGGCCTTTAGAAATTCGTCAGGTGAACCAAGCTTTTAACCATATGGTTTATACGCTTGAACAAACTGAGCGAGACCGTCAAATTATGTTGGCTGGGATTTCTCACGATTTGCGTACACCATTGACGCGTATTCGTCTCACTGCAGAAATGCTACCCGATGAATTCTTTCGTGAAGGTCTAATTTATGATGTTGATGATATGGATGCGATTCTCAACCAATTCATTTCGTACATGCGTGATGGATCGGATGAAGAACTCACCGATACCAATATCAACACATTGCTGCAAGAACTCGTCATTCAATTCAAACCATTAGATATACGTTTTGAAATGCAGGATTTACCTATTATTCCTGCTCGTAGTCTCTCTTTAAAGCGTCTGATCGCCAATTTAATCAATAATGCGAAACGCTATGGTGCCGAACCGATTGAACTTTCTGCAAGCCATGTAGACGAACACATCCTCATCACTGTTGCTGATCATGGTGAAGGCATTCCACCCGATCAAGTTGAAGAACTCATGCAACCCTTTGTACGTGGTAATTCAGCGCGCACTGTTCAAGGTAGCGGACTTGGCCTTGCAATCGTAAAACGTATTGTGGATATTCATCAGGGTAAAATTAGCATTCGCAATCGTGAGCAAGGTGGTTTAGAAGTTGTGATCTCTTTACCAATCGTGACTCCTCATGTTGAAGAGACTGAGAAAAATACGATTAGCAAGATTAAACAAACACTTAGTGAACACTTCTAATTCAATATGAGACCAGTCAAAAATGTCTCGTATTTTTCCTCGCAAATCATCTTCTATTTCACATATTAGACCTTAGCCGTAGTCCAATTCCCTTTTGCTTTTTTAGCGCTAAAATCCATATCTAATGAAAAAGCAATATTGAGAATGGATGATGTCTTTAAGTCGTATTCGCCTTGCGTCTCTACACGACAAAGTGATGAGTGCAGAACAGGCTGCTCGCTTTATTGAAAATGATATGACGGTTGGTATGAGCGGATTTACTCGTGCAGGAGAGGCAAAAGCTGTTCCTCAAGCACTGGTTGAACAAGCCAAAAAAAATCCGTTAAAAATCACGTTAATTACTGGTGCAAGTCTCGGAAATGACTTAGACAAACAACTGACGGAAGCAGGTGTACTTGCGCGCCGCATGCCATTCCAAGTTGACAATACCTTACGTCGTGCAATTAATAACGGCGAAGTGATGTTTATTGACCAACATTTATCTGAAACCGTTGAGCAAATGCGTAATCAGCAGCTCAAACGTCCAGATGTAGCTGTGATTGAAGCGGTCGCAATCACTGAAGATGGTCACATTGTTCCAACAACATCCGTTGGTAACTCGGCAAGCTTTGCAATTTTCGCTGAAAAAGTGATTGTAGAAATCAACACATCACTCAGCGAAAACTTTGAAGGCTTACACGATATTTACATCCCAACCTATCGTCCAACGCGTACGCCACTGCCTTTAACTCAAGTGGATGATCGTATCGGCTCTACTGCGATTCCAATCGATCCTGCAAAAATCGTCGGTATCGTGTTCAACGATACAGCTGACTCACCTTCAACAGTGACGGCGCCAGATGATGAGACTCAAGGCATTGCGAATCATTTGATTGCATTTTTTGAGAAAGAAGTTGCTGCTGGTCGTTTAGCGAAAAACTTGGGTCCTTTACAAGCGGGTATTGGTTCTATTGCAAATGCTGTTCTCACTGGTTTGAAAGATTCAAACTTCGAAGATCTTGTGATGTACTCTGAAGTACTTCAAGACTGTACGTTTGAGTTGATCGATGCAGGTAAAATGAAGTTTGCTTCTGGTAGCTCAATTACACTTTCAGCTCAGTGTGGCGAGCGTGTATTTGGCAATCTAGAGCACTACAAAGATAAATTAGTCTTACGTCCACAAGAAATTTCAAATCACCCTGAAATTGTGCGTCGCTTAGGTATTATTGGGATCAACACTGCCCTTGAATTTGATATTTATGGCAATGTGAACTCAACTCACGTTTGTGGTACCAAGATGATGAATGGTATTGGTGGATCAGGTGATTTTGCACGTAATGCGCACTTGGCAATCTTTGTCACCAAGTCAATCGCAAAAGGTGGAGATATTTCTTCGATCGTGCCGATGGTGAGCCATGTTGATCACTGTGAACATGATGTTGATATTCTAGTGACAGAACAAGGCTTGGCTGACCTTCGTGGTTTAGCGCCGCGTGAGCGTGCACGTGTGATTATCGATAATTGTGTACACCCACTCTACCAAGCAGCATTAAACGATTATTTTGATCGTTCATGTGAGCGTGGTGGACATACGCCTCATATTCTTCGTGAAGCATTGTCATGGCATGCAAATTTTGAAGAAACAGGTCATATGCTATCGAACGGTTCTTTAGCTAAAACAGCTTAAATTTCCTTTGTAGCAAATAAAAGGCTGAATCTGTTGATTCAGCCTTTTTCTATTTAGAACTTCACACCGTAAGATATACCTAAGATATGTTGATCCATTTCTAGATTTGCCTCACCCCCACCAAATGCTGTCGGGATAGACTGATTGCCTTTTACGGTTTCTTTTAAACCATAGGTATAGGCAACACTTAACTCTTGCGCTCGGTCAATATCCCACGTCGCGCCTAGACTAATATGATCTTTAATCACACCTGGTGCTAGAATATTTAAGAAAGTCTGATCTTGTGGGATAGGCTGATCATTATGGCTATAACCAGCACGCACTGTGAGTTGTGGATTGACTTGATAGCTTGCTCCCAACTTATAGACGTTAATATCTTTCCAACCGAAACCCTGTCCCTTTTCTGATCCGAAAGTATTCCCTTGCATCACAGAAGCTAAACTAAAAGGATTACCGACCGAATCAACATCCGAATAATTGATTCGCTGTACATCCGCTAATACAGTCAAAGCAGGGGTTAACCTGAAGCTCGCTCCAATCCCGTAACTCTCAGGAACATCAAAATCACCCGATTCAGCAAATAAACCGCGATACTTATCAAATTTATCTGCATCAATTTTTGACGCATAGTTTGCTCCGACAGTAACGACATCATTTAATTTCGCACTCCAGCCCACTCGCACCCCAATCCCTGTAGCAGAGTCTTTACCTTTATTGCTTAGATTTTTTCCATCATTTGAAAATGGGGCAAAACCAGAAATTCCTTTCGCTTCAAAACGTTGATAAAGAAAATTTGTCGCAATCCCGATTGATTGATTTTCACTATAGCGCCATGCAACCGTTGGAGAGACAAATATCTGAGATAAATCAACACCCGCTTCGCCTGTATTACCAAATTCAGCATAAGGATTGCGTTTATAGGTCGTATTCATACCACCATTGCCATAAATCGCTAAGCCTAAAGCAACGCTATCATTTACTTTCTTATTGATCGCAAATTCAGGCAGTACAAAGTATTCACGACCATTACCGCTGTATTGTCCATTGGCACCTGCTAAGTTCCCCTCAATCTCAGCAGAGCGTTTAGGATTAAATAGGGTCGCACCAACATCTACACGGCTATCAATCCAGCTCAAACCTGATGGATTACTCGCTATAGTGAGCGCATCGTTAAATGCAGCGATAGAGGCACCAGCTTGACCTTGGGCTTTCACGCCATAACCATGCATAAAATAGCCTGTAGTCGCAGATGCGTGCTGTGCTATACCCGATAAAAGAACAACTGGAAGAGCTACCCCAATAAACTTTTGCATAACTTATCTTCAATAAAAATAATATATTCACAAGTATATTGTTTTTCTTTTATTCATATAACTAAGTAAAATTGAGATGCATATTCTTTTTATTCATAAAGAGTTTTTAATATAGAACTTAGAAAGACTTAAATATGAATTACGCATAATTTAACCCATAAAAAAACCCCAAACATTAGTTTGGGGTTTTTGAATATGGTGGCGTGACCCAGGATCGAACTGGGGACACACGGATTTTCAATCCGTTGCTCTACCTACTGAGCTATCGCGCCAATGGCGTGTATTAAGCCGTATCTACAGCAAATAGTCAACAATTATCCTGAGCTTTTGATTTGATTGCCCATTTTTCAGGCAAAAAAGTCCAGATAAAAAAAATCCCTGATGGGATCAGGGATTGAAATTTCGAATCTATGGTGGCGTGACCCAGGATCGAACTGGGGACACACGGATTTTCAATCCGTTGCTCTACCTACTGAGCTATCGCGCCAAAGTGGGCGTATTAAACAATGTTTGTCAAAATCCGTCAAGTTAATTTAAGGATTTTTAGATTAAGTGTTTAATTTAACTCCAATTAGAACCCATATTTAGCTCGCGATTAGATTTTTCCAAGATGTGATAGACAACGATGAATCGCGCCACATCCAGGTTCAAACTGTTTTACGCCCTGCTCTTCTTCGATACGGCAAACTTCCTCAACGAGGCGTTCTGCCACACCGCGACCGCGATTGGATGGATGTACAACAATATATTCCAAAACACGGCTTTCACCTTGTCCTGTGACCCAGATTGCACCTATAATTTTGGTGTTAAATTCAGCGGTATAAACTGTGGTATATTGCTGTAGATCTTGTTCAAGTTGCTGCATTGCATCTTGCCCATCACCAAACTCTGGACTGGTGTCATAAAGTCGCTCTAGCTGGGTACGAATTCCTAGATTTTCTAGTGAACTGTAAGCATGTACGGTAATAGGCATTGATTAACCCTCCTGAGCAAACTATGATGCTGTCACTTTTTCGTCACAGCGAAACTTTGGTTTTTAATTCAATCATTTTTGACGTTTTTTGAGGAACGTGTCCATGACGCAACGTATCAGTGAAGTGGTAAGAAATACCAACGAAACAAAAATTCGAGTTCGTCTCAATCTCGATGGTACTGGTCAAGGCACACTCAACACTGGAGTTCCATTTTTAGACCATATGATTGATCAAATCAAGCGCCATGGTCTATTTGATATCGATATTCATTGCGATGGTGACTTGGAAATCGATGATCACCATACCGTCGAAGACTGTGGAATCACCTTGGGACAAGCCTTTACGCAAGCTTTAGGCGATAAAAAGGGCTTACGTCGTTACGGTCATTTCTATGCACCACTCGATGAAGCACTTTCGCGTGTTGTCGTTGATCTCTCTGGTCGTCCAGGCTTGTTTATGGATATTCCATTCACACGTGCCCGTATCGGAACATTCGATGTCGATTTATTTTCAGAATTTTTCCAAGGTTTTGTCAACCATGCGTTGATGACCTTACATATCGACAATTTAAAAGGCAAAAATAGCCATCACCAGATCGAAAGTGTATTCAAAGCTTTGGCACGTGCTTTACGTATGGCGTGTGAGGTTGATCCTCGTGCCGAAGGCATGATTGCATCAACGAAAGGTAGCTTGTAATGACGCGTATTGCTTTACTTGATTATGGCATGGGCAACTTACACTCAGCAGCCAAAGCGCTAGAGCATGTAGGTGCAACAGTTGATGTGACTAATGATCCTAAGCTGATTGCCCAAGCGGATAAAATCGTGTTCCCAGGCGTAGGTGCCATGCGTGACTGTATGCAAGGCATGCATGAGGCAGGAATTGATGAAGTCGTTCGTCAAGCGGCTTTTAACAAACCTGTACTCGCGATTTGTGTTGGCATGCAAGCATTGCTACAAAGCTCTGAAGAGAATGGTGGTGTAGAAGCTTTGGGTATTTTTGAGGGTGTAGTCAAACACTTCCCTGAAATTCCGAATTTAAAAGTTCCGCACATGGGTTGGAACCAAGTACATCAACTTGATCCAAGTCATCCAATGTGGAACAACATCGAGCAAGATGCTCGTTTTTATTTCGTACATAGCTACTATGTCGAACCAAAAGATTCTACAGTTACAGCGGCAACTTGTGATTATGGTGTGAACTTCTGTACCGCGATTCACAAAGACAATTTATTCGCGACCCAATTCCATCCAGAGAAAAGTCATACTGCTGGTTTGCAGTTGTTAAAAAACTTTGTGGAATGGAAAATCTAAGGATTTGAACAAGTTTAGTTCCTGATAATAAAGCCAATTTTAAATTGGCTTTATTTTTTTAATTGCCTTATCTATTTATTTCTCATTATTTTTTGCATATCATGCAAACACTTTGAATAAAAATCAAACAACAGATAATTTCAAAATTAAATTTAAAAATCAGAGACTACAGGAAAATAATATGTCTTCTCAGCTTCAAACAAATGATTCAGGTTTTAGTGCAAATGGGCGTTTTGGCAGACTCTCTTACTTAGGCTGGAATATGTTACTCGTGGTCTTCGTATTCATTTTGGGTATTATCGCAGCGTTTTTTGTTCCAGCGTTGAGTCCTTCAACGACAAGTTCATCGATGTATGTATTTGGTGGACTCTTTATCATTGTTTATATTGCAATGATCTACTTCAGCTTTGTTTTCTCAATCCGCCGTTTACATGATCGCAATCAAACAGGTTGGTTGTCATTAGTGATGATTATTCCACTCATCAACTTCTTATTTTTTATTTACTTGAGTTGTGCAAAGGGTGATGAAAATGCAAATAATTATGGCTTACCTCGTATTACTCAAGCTTGGGAAAAAGTATTAGCTTGGATATACATTATTATCCTTCCACTCTGCATTTTAGCCATGGCTGCGTCCGCAATTCCTGCTTACCAAAACTATATTCAAAAAAGCCAACAGCTCCAGATGGAACAAATGAATAGATATGCAGAATAAACCAAGTCTATTTTTCAAAGCCAAGTGGGAAAACTTGGCTTTTTCAATTGATCAAAACGGTTTAAGCTGAGTGAAACGATTTGAGCTCATTTCATGGAAATGCAACAACAAACTGCGCTTTTAAGCAAAGAACAAATACGCACCTTCCCTGCATTTCAAAACTTAAATCCAGATCGAATTTATGTCATCCATACACTTAATCAGTGTTTACAAGTTGAAGCTGAGCTTAAATCTGTGCAAGTGTTCGGCTTTGATACAGAATCCAAACCGACCTTCAAAGTCGGTGAAAAATCAACAGGCCCTCACCTTATCCAGTTGTCTAGCTTAGAAAATGCTTATCTTTTTCAGGTGAATCCAGAAATATTGGCTTTCTTAAAACCTATTTTAGAAAATGAACAACAACTCAAAGTTGGTTTTGGTTTAAAAAATGATGCCAGTGGTTTTAGACGCAAAGGGATTCATCCAAACGGTCTGATTGATTTAGCAAAATGCTTTTCAAATTTTGGATATAGCACTCAAGTCGGTGTACAAACGGCAATTGCTTTGTTATTTCAGCGTTATTTTCCTAAAAGGAAAAAAATTAGCACCTCTAACTGGTCTGTTAAACAACTCAGCCCTCAACAAATCAATTATGCTGCGGCAGATGCTTATGCCGCGCGTATTATTTTTGAATATCTCTACCAGCATCAAAGTTTCACGTCACCACTTCAACAACAAATCGAAAGAATACTCACAGGTTCTCAATCCAAGACTTAGAGATTGATCAATACTTTGTTAATATGTAGCCAATTTTAATTTACGATGAAGCTAGGAGCGAAAGCATGCTAATCATCCCTGCAATTGACCTGAAAGATGGTAAATGTGTACGTTTAAAACAAGGACGCATGGAAGACGATACTGTTTTCTCTGATGATCCTGTGGCAACTGCACAACATTGGGTTGATGAAGGCGCACGTCGTTTACATTTAGTTGATTTAAATGGTGCTTTCGCTGGTACGCCAATTCACAAACCAGTGGTTGAAGCTATTGCGCGAGCACAACCTGAATTACCAATCCAAATTGGTGGTGGCATCCGTTCACTTGAAACCATCGAGCACTACTTAGATGCTGGTGTATCGTTTGTCATTATCGGTACCAAAGCAGTCAAAGAACCTGAATTTGTTGAAGAAGCATGTAAACAGTTTGCAGGTCATATTATCGTTGGTATCGATGCGATCAATGGCATGGTAGCTACTGACGGTTGGGCAAATGTCACTGATGTTAAAGCAACTGATCTTGCTAAACGTTTCGCTGACGCTGGTGTATCTAGCATCGTCTACACTGATATTGCACGTGATGGCATGATGCAAGGTGTCAACGTTGAGCAAACTGTTCACTTAGCTCAATATTCAGGATTACCTGTTATTGCATCTGGTGGTGTCACCAATCTTGATGATGTACGCAACTTGAAAGGTCAATCAGGCATTTTAGGTGCTATCACAGGTCGAGCTATTTATGAGGGCACTTTAAGCCTTCGTGAAGCTCAACTTTTACTGGATGAACAATCACTTTAATTGTGTTTAGCTCTAGCGATTTGAATAATGGCTAGAGCTTTTTTCGCTTAAATGTTATCCTCATCCTGATTTTTATCTCGATCTTCAATTCTATAATGTCACTTACGCCACCCTAGTTTTTACAGCCCCCTCTTGTAAATAACTCATCACTGTCTAGTGATGTGGTGTAGTCGTGTGCATTTTTATATCACATCACTAGCCTTTAAAATATTTTTCAAAAATAGGCTATTTCTATGTTTTCCAATGTACGAGAACAATGGTTCTCTAATATTCGTGCCGATGTGCTGGCGGGTCTTGTGGTCGGCTTAGCGCTGATTCCCGAGGCGATTGCATTTTCAATCATCGCGGGGGTTGATCCCAAAGTTGGTTTATATGCGTCCTTCTGTATTGCAGTCGTGATTTCTTTTGTTGGTGGGCGTCCTGCCATGATTTCAGCAGCGACTGGCGCAATGGCTTTGGTCATGGCAAGTCTAGTGAAAGAACATGGATTACAATATCTACTTGCAGCAACATTATTAACAGGTGTACTGCAAATCCTGGCGGGCTATTTAAAACTCGCAAAACTCATGCGATTTGTTTCTAAATCTGTGGTGATTGGCTTCGTCAACGCGCTTGCTATCCTCATTTTTATGGCGCAATTACCTGAATTGATCAATGTAACATGGCATGTATATGCATTAGTTGGCTTGGGTTTAGCCATTATTTATCTCTTCCCTTTACTCCCTAAAATTGGAAAACTTATTCCCTCTCCTTTGGTCTGTATTATCGTTATTAGCCTGATCGCTGTAGGTTTCGGAATTGATATTCGCACTGTGGGAGATATGGGTGAATTGCCAGATACACTGCCTGTATTCTTATTACCCGATATTCCTCTTAACCTGGAAACGCTACAAATCATTTTACCTTATTCGATTGCACTCGCAGCCGTGGGCTTACTTGAATCCATGATGACAGCCACGATTATTGATGAAATGACCGATACGCCAAGTGATAAATTCCAAGAATGTAAAGGTCAAGGGATAGCTAATATTGCATCTGGTTTTATGGGTGGGATGGCGGGGTGTGCCATGATTGGTCAATCCATGATTAATGTGAAATCAGGTGGTCTAACCCGATTATCAACATTTTCAGCAGGCGTATTTTTGCTGATCTTAGTCGTCTTTATTAGTGACTGGCTCAAAGTTATTCCTATGGCAGCATTGGTTGCCGTGATGATTATGGTCTCGATTAGCACATTTGAGTGGAAATCACTGACAGGTTTTAAATCTAATCCCAAAAGTAGTAACGTGGTTATGATTGTCACTGTTATTGTAGTTGTAGCAACCCATAACTTGGCACTCGGTGTACTCACAGGTGTATTACTATCCGCTTTATTCCTTGCCAATAAATTAGAAAATGATATTCGTGTTGAAAGCTATATAGAAAATGATGCACGAGTCTACGATTTAAAAGGTCAAATCTTTTTCAGCTCCTCAGAAAAATTCATGCAGAGTTTTAATTTCCAAGAACCAATTTCTAAGGTCATTATTGATTTAACTCATTCACATATTTGGGATGTAACTTCAGTGGCAATGCTAGATTCTGTGGTGAATAAGTTCCAAAGAAATGGGGTCAATGTCACGGTACGTGGGTTGAATGAAGCCAGCTCAATCATGATTGATAAATATGGAACACATACTAAACATCAGTTTGATGCAATTTAGTTCAACAGACTAACGCCATTAAACATAAAAAAGCCAAACTTTCATGTTTGGCTTTTTCAGATCAATAAATCACATTTCGAATAAAGCGAAGTATGTCAGTACCTTGATTGCTATAACGGTAAGGAACAGAACTATCAAATAAAAACGATGTACCCGCTGCAACTAAATGTGTTCCAGAAGCAAATTCTAGACTCAGTTCACCTTCAATGACATAGATCAACTCCTGCCACCCTTGTTGATCAGGTTCAGCAACATAGGTCTCTCCAACAGCCAATGTCCATGTCCATAATTCGACTTGAGTACGTGCAGGGATGGATGCCTGTAAAGTTGCCTGACTCTCAAGATGAGAGCCCTGCCATGCCAAAGTCTTAACGATCGCAGAATCCACAAGCTCTGGTGCTGTCACAAGTTGCTTGAAATTCACATCTAAAGCATTTGCGATTGCATCAAGTTTGGTCAGACTAATATTTACCATTCCTGTTTCTAAAGATGCAATGGTACGTCGACTCACGCCAGCCCGCTCTGCCAGCTCTTGCTGACTCAGTTGATGCTGGTTTCGATAAAATCGAATATTCTGCCCTACATATTGCAATACCGCATCAGGATGATTCATGCAGTTTCACTCTCATTTAATTATGCGCAATATATTGCACAAATGCATAAATTAATGCAACATGTGCAGTATATTGCACGTAGATTTGGAATTTGGTTTTGACAGCTTTCTCGCAATCACCTAGAGCAGCACAATTTGCATTGATTTTTATCACCATGATTTGGGGTGGGACTTTTCTAGCAGTGCAATATGCACTCAACTTTAGTACACCGATGTTTTTTGTCGGTTGTCGTTTTGCAGTTGCTGCGGCTGTAATTTTCCTACTTTCATTAAAATCCATGTCGGGTTTAACGCTCAAAGAAACGCTGGCTGGAACTGCTATCGGTATCATGATTGCGATTGGTTATGGCACACAAACGATTGGTCTACAAAGTATTTTAAGTAGCGAATCGGCTTTTCTTACTGCGCTTTATGTTCCTTTAGTACCTATTCTCATGTGGGTTATTTTTCAAAAATCACCATCACTCATGACATGGATCGGCTCAGCATTAGCATTTACTGGCTTAGTCCTACTGACTGGAAATGGTTTTTCCAATATCACGCTCTCTTATGGACAAGTACTTACCCTGATCTGTGCTTTAGTGATTGCATTAGAGATTATTTTGATTGGTTATTTTGCAGGACGAGTAAATTTACGACGCGTTACTGTGATTCAACTTATGGTTGCCGCCCTACTCTCTTTCGCTAGTATGCCTTTGGTTGGTGAACATCAGCTACCAGCATTTTCATGGCCTCTCCTATTAATCGCAACTGGATTGGGGCTCGCCAGTGCTTTAATTCAGTTTGTTATGAACTGGGCACAAAGCATGGTTGATCCAAGTCGTGCAGCGATCATTTATGCAGGTGAACCTGTTTGGGCAGGTTTGATTGGAAGAATTGCAGGTGAGCGTTTGCCCTTACTCGCATTATTTGGCGGATTACTGGTGGTATTAGGTGTTTTGGTGAGTGAGCTCAAACTCAAAATCCTCAACTCTCCTCAAAACAATAAAGATGCTTAGCTTACTTTTCTTTTATTGGCGGCTCATTCTTCTTCAGTAGCATCTGAGGTTGATAATATTCAACGATTGGCATTGGATCATAGAAGGGATGTAATAAAGCTTTTCATTCTTGATAAGCAGCAGACTTTCTAAACCCTTCTGTGTGATCTTCAATATGATCCCAAAATATCATCAGAATATAGCGATGATCATCTTGAACATTTTTGATCAGCTGTACTGCATTTAATCCCACCATCGGATAAATAATCGCTTTGGCTTTTTGAAATGCTGCCTCAAATGCCTGACTTTGATTGGGTTTAATTGTTAAATGCACATGTTCTATGATCATATTTCATTCTACTGATTTATACATTGGAACATTATCATATAAACACAGTAAACCATTAATCCCACGGTATACGACCCAAGCTAATGAAAAAGCAATAACACTCAAGAAACCCCCAAAAAAACCTGAGGCTAGACTATCTGACAGAGAATCATGTCCAAACCACAAAAGGAATCCAAATAAGAATAATGCTGATAAATTCCAAAAGAGATACCACCAAAACGTGCGAATTTGCCATTTGAAATGACTTTCTAAGATTGTTCCTTGCACATCTTTACGCTTAATGTAATTTAGCACTACAGCAACAATAGCAAGCACACCACCAGTGAAACATGCAACAATATACAAAATATAGGTCAATGTACGATTTGCTTTTTGATCAACTGCATGACTCATATTGATCTATCTCCCTCACCCACTCATGTGGAAAATTATTTGAAAAATTTGAATTTTAATGTGTAAATATTTACTTAGATAACATTGCTATTTTGCATATAAATACAGGTTTAAAATAAAGTTGATCACCATCATATAACAGTGATCAACCCCATCGTTTACGAATACATAGGTTTATTGTCATTGAGAGCAATCAACCCACGTATTGCACGATATACAATCCAAACCCAAGCAGCGAAAATCACCGCTACACAGAAAACCGTTCCTGATAATGCAACACCCGCAAACGCATTCGGATTATCGCCTGTAAAAAACAAGAAGAAGAATGGAATAAAGGCAATGATATTCCAAGCGAGATACCACCAAAATGTCCGAATCTGCCAAGTAAAATGACTTTCAAAAATAGAGCCTCTTACATCGCTACGTTTTACATAGTTAATAATTAAGGCAATCACTGCCAATAATCCACCTGTAAAAATCGCAATGATATAAAGTACGTAAAGGACCAAAGTCAAAGTACGGTTCGGGTCTTGATCAACGGAATAATTCATTTTATTTATCTCCAGAAACGAACTCCCTCAATAGAACACATTGAGTGGAGAAATTAACCAACATATCAATAATATATGGAAGACTATGGTACAGAAATAAATCTTACGAAACGGTTGTTTTTGTGTTTTATGTCTCAGTTTTTGTTGTGCTAACCAACCTGCACACCATCCTCCAAGCGAATCCACGATATGTAAGGTTTGCTCAGGAATACGGCGATTCCCCAATTGTGCTGCCTCTTTGTCTTGAGCATATAGCCAATAACTCAAGACATTCATCAAACTGACGAACAATAAAGTATAAGGCGGTAATAATTTACTAAAGCTCGCGATGACCATGAATACAATATAAATCACAATGGCAATTTGCATCGCTGTCCAACGTTTAGCAGGCTTCGCAGCTGAAGGTTTCGGCTTATGTTCAAATACTTGGGCTGCTTTTAGATAACTGACTTGCTGAGCGCGATAACGACCACGCTCATCTAAGATCACCAAGTACTCCAAAGCACAACCTACAAGAGGTCGAGGACCTGTGCGAGCAAAGTCCTTAATATGTAAAAAGACCCGATCTTTGTGCTTATCATTCGGTTGAATAAAACCATAGCCTTTATCATCAAACCATTCTACTAAACGACCTTGGTCTCGCATGCTTTTTCCTTAAGCTTGAACTTTTTGTAAACGATCTTGCAGCAGCATCCGCATTTCCATCGGGTCTTTTTGTGAAATGTCTTCACCAGTACGACCCTGTTCCGCATTTTTTTGTGCAACTTGAAGACGCATACTCCAGAAACGACATGCAGCCATTGCCAAGAAAATATTTAAACACGCTAACTCATCAGCTGTGAGTTGACGAATGCTTTGATACGCTGCAAGGAAAGCTTCTGCCTTGGCTTGGTCTATATGAGCGTTTGGATAAGCTGTACAAAAATCATTGATACTAATCGCAATATCAAATAAAAACTCATCTTGATTTAACTCATAAAAATCAAGAATCCCTCGTAATTGATCACCTTCAAATAATGTATTGTCTCTAAATAGATCAGAATGAATAAAACCGACAGGACGATCAGGATATTGCTGTGTAATTTTGGCAAATTGCTGAAAAACTTGATCCAATAGGGATTGATCATCGTCATTCATATTGGGTCTCAGTTGCTCTGCTACATCTGACCAATACTGATGATTACGATTAAAATCACGCTTTAAAGGAAAATCTTTCAACGCCACATGAATTTTTGCTTGAGCCTGAGCAATCGCTTGGATTTGTAATAATGTTGCTTCTTCTGGATGTTCACCCATCAAGCGTGGGGCGATTTGTGCAGGTTTATCTGCGATGCTATGAATGGCTTGACCATGATGTTTCAATGGTACAGCAACGGCAACCCCTGCCTCTCCCAAACAGTCTAGTACGGGAACAAGCTCACCAGCTCCTTCAGCATCAAGCTCTTCAAAAACAGTAAGAACATAATGTTTTTGAGTATGATCCACCAAAAAATAGTTGGTGTTTTGAATACCGCCTTGGATTGGAATCAGGTCAATCACTGCCAAACCATAAGGCTCAGCAAAAGCTTGAACATCTTCTAAACTCAACGGGGTATAAACCGACATGGAAAACCTGCAAAAAATAGCTGTGAAGTTTGATAGAATACCCTTTCCCTCCATGAAGGTGTAGCACCCCTTTCTTTATTGGCGATTTTTTGGAATATTTTATGCTCGCAAAACGTATTATCCCTTGCTTAGATGTTGATAATGGTCGAGTCGTCAAAGGCGTTCAATTCCTTGATATTCGTGACGCAGGTGACCCAGTAGAAGTTGCCCGTCGTTATAACGAACAAGGTGCCGATGAAATTACCTTTTTAGATATTACTGCTACCCATCATGGACGCGATACGACTTACCGTACTGTTGAGCGTATGGCAGAAAGCGTTTTCGTTCCTCTCACCGTGGGTGGTGGTGTACGTAAAGTCGAAGATATCCGTTTACTTCTGAATGCCGGTGCAGACAAAGTCAGTATCAACTCGGCAGCGGTGTTCAACCCTGAATTCGTTCAAGAAGCATCTCAACGTTTTGGTGCTCAATGTATCGTGGTTGCAATTGATGCGAAAAAAACTGGCGAAAATAAGTGGGAAATTTTTACCCACGGTGGACGTAAGCCAACAGGTATTGATGCAATAGAATGGGCTGTCAAAATGGCAGACTTTGGTGCAGGTGAATTACTGATTACCAGTATGGATGCCGATGGAACCAAAGCAGGCTATGACATCGCTTTAATGCGTCAAATCAATGATCGTGTCACGATTCCAACGATTGCTTCAGGTGGTGTAGGAAATTTACAACATTTGGCAGATGGTATTTTGAAAGGTGGCGCAGATGCTGTACTTGCCGCTTCCATTTTCCACTTTGGTCAACATACGATTCCTGAAGCGAAAAAATATTTAGCTGAGCAAGGCATTGAAATGCGCCTTTAAGCAATAAAAATAGCGAGATCCAAACCTCTCAATGTGATTACTTGAGAGGTTTTTTATTCGGCAAATTTTAGTCAAAAAAATACCTTGCTCAGCAAGGTATATGAAATGCGTTTATACAACGCTAGAGGGTAAACGAAAAACAATAAATTTGGATAAATATCAAGCAACAAAAAGGCTTGGGCTAAATTAGCGAGATATTCAGCAAAAATATTGACATTAAAAACCAATTTTATTGACAATTCACGACAGAAGCACGCGACTAGCATCATGTTTTGTCAAAATACCCTCTTCACGCTTTATCAAGATGCAACCGATACTGTTTCGATCTCTTCTGTCTGAGCAGCGGTCACCAATTTTGGTTTCTGTTCTACCCATTTTGCAGGAAATACTGATTCAATCGCTTCAGTTAATATCTTCGAAATCGGTGCAGGTAAAGGCAGACCCAATGGATTAGCTTCTTTCAAATCTGCTGAAGACACCACACGCGTCCCCATCACATAATCAAACCAAGGACGAGTAACACACCAATTTGCATCTTGGTTCGAGTTCATATGGTGATCATAGTGCCACGGGATCGTGCGCTTCGCCCAATTAGGCTCAAGATGGGCACGGCGATGAACATAATAATAATTCCCCGCACTATAAATTGCTGCAAGTGCCATGCCTTTTGAAAAAGGATAGAACACAACACTGGCCACACCTGCGGCTACAGCAAGTGACATTAACTCATTACGCGTACGCCAGTGATCAATGCCTTCCACATAACATTCATCCGAGAAATCTTGTTTACGTACTTCACGATGATGCGCCCAATGCGACTCCATGCTTTTAGGTACAGGGCTATAACGGGGTTGCCCAGGACGATGCACACCATGTAAAACGTATTTATGTGCGAACCATTCAAATGCATTTGCAACCGCTAAACCAGCGATAAAACCCTTGATCATTTTGATCTCCTAAACTGTGCTTCTTTTTATTTAAGATATAAATTTTTGTAGGCGAAGTATTGACGATACGATATATTAATATTGACAAAACACGACAATAAGAGGAACAGACAGGATGTCTCAACTCAAGAATTATACAGGATCAGTTTACGGTGGCTTGGGGCATTTACTGACGACTTATTGTGAAGCTAAAGATCTAGCTTTACCTGAACAATTACAAAAAATTCAAAACCTTGAACGCTTTGATTATGTCATTTGGCGGGATCTACTTGAAGAGTTGAATCAACTACATCCAAAAATCGGTTTAGGATTAGAAATTGGGGAATACGTCCAACCTAAGCATTTAGGGATTATTGCTTACTTAGCCTTATCTTGTGAAAGTCTTGGTGAAGCTTTAGCACGCTATCATGATTTTCATCGACTTATTTATGATGGAAGTCCTTTAATTGTTGAATTTAATCAACCCTATGCATCTATTCGTTGGGAAGCACCTGAACTACACCCCACTCAACTGACAGACGAAATTGCAATAGCACTGATGGTGCAATTCCTTAAATTGTTTATGTCAGGGGAAATGATCCATTTACACGAAGTTCATTTTGTGAATCCTGCACCTAAAAACCTCACGGTGTATGAACAGTATTTCCACTGCAAAGTTCGTTTTGATCAACCTAAGACTCAGCTCTTACTCCCGATTACTGAAGCATTCAAACCACTAAAAACAGGTGATCACACTCTGCAACAATTGTTATTGCAACAAGCTCAGGCACTATTAGATAAACTACCGAATTCAACACAATTAGATCAGCGTTTACAACATGCAATTTTAACGGGCTTACAGAAGAATCAATATCAGATTGATTTTATCGCTGAGAAATTGGGACTTTCTGTACGACAATTACAGCGTCATTTACAACAGCAAAACACAACCTTTCAGGAGCGTGTCCAACAAGTCCGCTTTATGTTGGCTACAGAATACTTAAAAGATCCGCACCTGAGTTTGCAAGAAATCTCTTTATTACTTTGCTACTCAGAACAAAGTGCTTTTCAACGTGCTTTTAAACTTTGGACAGGACAAACTCCTCAACAATGGCGAAAACTCAACACAACTTACAGTTATTTATAAAAACGATTAATGTTCTCACCATTTTACAATTGATCACTAATTAAACAATCTTTATACGAGATTCAGTGACCTATGCTTAATTCATTTAATCAGTATTCCTGTGACGAATACATCTGTGAATCCTGCACGTAGTACAGGTGTAGCTTTCTTTGCAGAAACTGCGGCACTTGGTCAATTATGGTTATTCTGGATTGCACCAATTGTAGGTGCAGTTATTGGTGCTCTCATACACAAAGTGGTTGCTACACTCCGAAATTAAATGATCACTCCATAAAAAAACAGCCACTATATGGCTGTTTTTTTTATTGGATTATAAAAATGGATTCTCTATTTCCTGCTCTGGCTTTCGCTCGATCTGTGCAGGTAATTCTTCTTTTTCTAAAGCGATCACCACATCATTGATCAATTGCTGTAAAGCTTTAGCCGCTTTTAATCCCACTTGATCTTTTGTAATCTGCAAATTACCGTACAAACTGACGCAGTCCACTTGGTTTTCAAGCGTCAAATCATAAATCGAAGATGATTCATTTTCAGTTTCAAATGGTTTAAACATTTTCTACTCACTTTATTATTGTCGGGCTATATTCTGAATCTAAATCAATTTACGGCCAAGATCGATTCGATTATCGCAACAATTGTAAGAAATACTGCACAAGTGCATCGACCAATTGTTTAATTAAAGCTTGTTTGGTTTCTTCATCAATTTGCGGAAGACTACTCTGTGAAGTTTGGCTTTGACCCGAACTAAACTGTTTTTGCTGTGTCTGTATCGCTTCTGTAGTCGCTTCTTCAGCACATTGACTTTGACCATCCCAATGTGAATAGCTGATCTCTTTATTGGCTGTTACCTGTTGAGCCGATAATGGTAAATGATAAATATTGCGCTTTTGCTGTTCGGTCAGTTGTGGAAATAAATTAATCCCTAATTTTTCTTCTAGATAACAAACGCTCACCACCTCGACCTGTTCAGAATTATTATTTGGTGCGTAATAAGCCCCAATGATTCCTTGTTTAGGTAAGTACACAGCTTTATAAACCGCAGTCGGGACAATCACACCGCTACCGATTGTTTTGAGTCGTTTTCCTTCAAAAACTGGACCTGTTACAACATATGCATCTTTATAATGTTTGGTCACAACTGCACGGACAGCCTCTTCAAGTTTTCGCCAAACTTCCTGATTGTTTTTAGGTGCTTGAGGTACCATGTTGGCTAAAGAAAAACTATCATATTGTGCAGCAGTATTGTTCATATCTGCATTAGGTGCCATATGCCCACGATCATATCCTGAACCACGATAGTCCGATAACAATGCTCGATGAGCCATTTCTACACGTGTTTCTTCGTGGAAATTATCTTCGCGTTTAATTTTTATACTTAATCGATCAGGGCTTAAATACTCGGCTGACCATAGTGGCGTTTTTGAAACACCTGAATACATGACATTAAAATCATTAAAACATAAGGCATAGCTATGTTTGGTTAAGCTTTCCTTATTGAGCAATGGAGGAACTTCACGATAAAACTGATTAAGACACGCTCCACTACTTGATTGCAATGGAATAAATTTAGAAATCTTTTCACTACCAAAGGCTATCGCAAAGCTTCCTGTTGCGATCAACGCGAGCAGCACTTTTCCAGTATTTTTGCTCAAAAAAGTAGTTTGTGATTTACCTTTTCTCGTTGTTTTCTTTGCCATGACTACATCAAAACCTTTAAGAATGCGAAGCTTAACAACTCAAAAGCTTGATGTATATTGCGTTCCGAGCATGAACGACAATTTATGTCGCAAAACTGTACAATTGATCAGCAGACAATAAAAAAGACACGCGAACGTGCCTTTTTTAAAACCAATTCTTAAATTTCGATTTGACTACCTAACTCGACGACACGGTTAGTCGGAATTTGATAAAAATCACTAACAGGGCTGGTATTCCGTTGCATTGAGATAAATAAACGTTCACGCCACGGAGACATTCCATCACCAACACTGTGCACGATACGATCACGTGAAATGAAGAAACTAATCTGCATCAAGTCATATTCAAATTCTAATTGCTCATATGCTTGCATTAATGCACGTGGAACATTTGGCTCATCTTTAAATCCATAGAAGATTTTAATGCGATAGAAATGCTCGTTTAGTGTTTCGACTTGCACCCGCTCCTCTTGAGGAACAAAAGGAACATCCTCAATCACAACCGTGACTAGAATATTTCGCTCATGCAATACTTTGTTGTGTTTAATATTATGCAACATCGCATGAGGTACAACATTCGGTGTCCCTGTCAAAAATACTGCATCACCAGGTACACGATGGACATTATCCCCCAGACTTCGGACGAATAAATCCAAAGATAGAGTATCGTGTTCCAGTTTAGCAAAGGTCAACTCACGACCACGCTTCCAAGTCATTAGAATCATGACTGCGATACTGCCGATAAGTAAAGGAACCCAACCACCAGAGAACATTTTTAATGAAGCAGCCGCAACCAGTACCGATTCCAAAAAGAAAAATGGAATAATTAAAAGCAATACTTTAGGCAGACTCCATTTCCATGCATAGAAAATAAAGATCGCAACCAGAATGGTGTCACACAACATCGTTAAGGTCACAGCTAAACCATAAGCACTTGCAAGGTTTGAGCTGGTCTTAAAGATTAAGATTAAAATTACAATCGCGACGAGAAGCAACCAATTCAGGAATGGGACATAAATCTGACCTTCTTCTGAATCTGATGTATGTTTAATACTTAAACGTGGCAAATATCCCAATTGAATCGCCTGACGTGCAAGGGAAAAGACCCCTGAAATGACCGCTTGTGATGCAATCACCGCTGCCATAGTTGCCAAGATAATCATTGGATATAAGGCCCAACTCGGCACCAATAAATAAAATGGATTTTCGATCGCAGCAGGGTTACGAAGTAGCAATGCTCCTTGACCCGCGTAATTTAACACCAAGCATGGTAAAACAACGGTGAACCAACCAAAGCGAATTGGACGAGGACCGAAATGTCCCATATCCGCATATAAAGCCTCACCACCAGTCACGGTAAGGACTACAGCACCCATAATAAAAAAGGACTGTAAAGGATGAGTAAAAATAAATTGGATTGCCCAATGCGGACTCACCATGCCCAAAACCACAGGTGTCTGTATGACACTGACAATTCCGAGAATACCTAATGACAAAAACCAAAGTAAGGTAATTGGACCAAAAAATTTCCCGACAAAAGCTGTTCCATGTTTTTGCATCAAAAACAAGGTCGTAACGATCACAATTGCAATCGGTACAATAAAAGGATCGAGTACATCTGTTGCGATGGATAAGCCTTCTACTGCGGAGAGGACTGAAATCGCAGGCGTGATGATGCCATCACCAAAGAAGAGTGATGCGCCAATAAACCCAATTGCAATCAAGTAAATTTTTTTAGTATCTGATATTTTGGCTTTGCGCAAATTCAAGGCCAGTAAAGCCATGATTCCACCTTCACCATTATTGTCTGCTCGCATAACAATAGCGATGTATTTGATACTAATAATGAGCATCAAACACCAGAAGATAATGGACAGGATACCCAATACATTTTCAGGCTGAATCCCGAGTCCATGTGCAGCATGAAATGATTCTTTCAATGCATACAGTGGACTTGTTCCAATGTCTCCAAAGACTACCCCTAGTGCTGCTAATGCCGTGGCTGGCAACGCTGCTTTTTTTGCAGTACTTTGCATATATTGTCTTCAATATAAAACGTGACTTGACGCAATATTATCATTAGACAAGAAGTTTTTCTGCAAATCTGTTTCGCTACAACTTGGCAGCCTGCTTTTTTTTAGTTACTATCGCACCCCATTGGTGAGGTGTCCGAGTGGCTGAAGGAGCACGCCTGGAAAGTGTGTAAACGTTTATAGCGTTTCGAGGGTTCGAATCCCTCTCTCACCGCCAAATTTACTTTCTATGATGTCTCATAGAGTCCTAAAAGCTTAAATCTAAAGGGTTTAAGCTTTTTTATTGCCTTATACTATTCGATGAGATCTATTGTAATCCCCTATAACGTGGGGGATAATTGGGGGACTATTTTAAATAAACAATAATCATCCCCCAATATATAAGGATAACATCCTAAATGCTTACTGATGCGCAAGTTAGAAAGATCAAACCAATTGATAAGAAAAAACGCTATTCAGATGAAAAAGGGCTTTATTTAGAAGTTACACCTTCAGGTGGACGTTTCTGGCGGTTAAAATATCGATTTAATGGACGCGAAAGCACTTTAACAATAGGAAGCTATCCTGAAGTTTCTCTCGCTCAGGCTCGACGTGTCCGTGATGAGGCACGAATACAACTTTATAATAATATCGACCCTAACGCCGCAAAAAATCAACGTCTCGATAAAACTGATAAAAACAAGCTTTTCAAAGTGCTAGCAATGGAATGGATGCAAGATCGTAAAGATGCGATCACCGAAGGCACTTACTTACGCGATTTATCTGTTTTTGAGAAAGATTTGTTCCCTGCTTTAGGTGATATGCCAATTGATCAAATTAAGGGAAAGGACGTATTAGCTTGCGCTAAAAAAATTGAAGAACGTGGTGCATTGGAAATGGCTAAGCGCTCTATTCCTTTGACCGGTCGAATTTTCCGTTATGCGATCCGTAAAGGAATCATTGAGAATGATCCGACCCCACACCTGCAAGAAGCATTAAAGCCACGTAAAGTAAAACATATGGCTCGTTTGGATATCTCTGAGTTTCCACCATTCCATCGTACTCCTAAAGTTGGGAATCACACGCTCCCCCCAAACAATATCAGGCTGTTCTGGTAAACTACGATTACGATAGTCCGGGGGGGAGATCATTCATAAAACGATCCAATAAGCTTTCCAGATAGTCCAACATCTCTTTCCAAATGTCCCGAATCATTTTTATTCGTTCAGGTTTCAGAAACTGTTCCATCACATAGATATCATGTGCAATCAGAGGAGTAGGATAGCTCATTGTTATTTCTAGTTATTCACTCTTCACCATCAAACTGCCAATACACTTCACCCCAATCTTGATTTTTAATCTCAGGTAAGACTTCACCTTGCTTAAAGTATTGACGTGAATTTTCCTGTGCTACCGTAAACCAATAACCTGATTTGGGACAAACTTGACCTGCACGTATACTCAGTTTCTCAGGAGAACTCGCATAGGTGTAAGTATCCTTAATGTCAATATTTTCACTATCAAATATATAAGCTTTCTCTTCTTCTGGAATTGTTCCATCTAAATAACGTTTATCTTCCCAGATTAAACGCCATTTGACATCTACCCACTCATCAGTGCCTTCTAGTTGATAATCTGTTGCTCTCGAGCCATCTAAGAAATAGTTAGGACAACCCACTTTTCCATTAGGCAACCAAGGTTCATAAATACCCGTAACTTTTACTTCTTCACCTGTAGCTATTTGCCCAATTGGATTTAGGTTAAAAGGTGGACACATTGGAATCGATTCAGGGTAAATTCTTAACGGTGGCCATTCTTTAGAGAAAAAAATAGTCTCATAAGACCATTTTTGAGATTTTCGTATTGTATTTTTATCAATATATGCAAATGGCTCACTTACCTTACCTGCTAAATAACTCTGCATACAAATATTACGATAGGCTAAAGCAATTAATAGTAAGCGTATAGAACCTGTATGTTCTACTTTTCGCCCAAGTGGATCAGTCTTATAATTTACTGGTTCAAAAATATCAGTTGATCTGGAAATACCTAGACCCAATAAGATATAGAATGGATCTTCATATATTATATTTTCATCAGCATATCGATCAAATAACCAATCTGTAAAATCGACATTACAAAAACTATTATATGCTTCTCTTTTATGTTTAGTCGTTCTAAGTAGTGTCAAACCATTCTCTAACTCAACTATTTTATTTAGGTAATGAACATACTCCCCCTCATGCCTTTTTTGTAAATGCTCTGCATATTGATGTTGCAGTACTTCTTTCGGTGGATTTCTTAACTGTCTTTCAAAAGCATCTAAAAATTGCTGATATAAGTTACGTGCTTGATCTAAAAAAGAATAACTTGTGTACTTCTTAATTAAATAAAATGCTTTATTTCGTGCTTCTTGTTCTTGCATTGATGACATCGTATTAGGATTTAACATAGACTAATGTTTCTCAGTTTGTGATTGTTTCTGCTGTTGATATTCAATACCCGAACGTGCTGTTGAAGTAGTTGAGCGTAACACCTGTCCCAGTTTTTCACTTTGCTGTACAATTTTTGCAGATCGTTCACGCTTTTCTAAATATTCAACCATTGTTTCCACATCATCAGTAATTTTAGCATCTGTCCAACCTGTCGCTTTTTCTTTAATCATTTTATCAATATATTCTTTTACAGGTGCATGATGAGGATCTCTAAAATTAATAAAAATTTGAATATCACCACCTGGCAGTAATAAATTAGTGGCCTGATGTCCTCTTTCTAAACTATTCTCATTATCAAGTTGTTCTGCAATCTTTCCACGCCAGACACGTAAACCATCCCAATTATCAGGTACAGTTATGCCTAGCTTTCTCATTTCAGCAACAGTAGGCACATGGTCTAATACCACATATGCACCATTAGTACTCCATGCACCTTTTACAGCACAATCCAACCGCCATGCCTTACCATTTTCAGACATTTTTTCTGCCCAATACCCCCCAGTTTTCCCAGGATTTACTTGCTCCACTACACGAAATAAAGGAACTTTTGATCCTGCTTTCAATAATTTGGGTTGAATCGGAGCTTTACTACTAAAAGAGTGAATATCAGGATAAATAGTAACTTTCTCATCATTAATAATAACTTGTTTTTTATAACTTTTTAAATCAGGCCAACCTTCTTTATGATCATAATGACTCAAAGGTGCAGGTGTATGTCCCTTACTTGCAATCACTTTAGAAGCAGTTGAACTTAAACGAGCTTCAGTTGTCATAACTTTAGTTTGAGTACCACCAATCTTTGCCCCCGCTTCATTCATTTGACGGATCACTTCAGAACGAACTTTATTTAAGGCTTGATCTAACTCTTTGACAGCAGAAGGAATCATCTTGTCCGCAAGACGTCCTAGCTCATCCAATTTTGGTCCCATTGAATTTACATAAATTCTGACACTTTCAGGTAATGCCTTACCCATTTTTTGATTAATGAAAGTAAAGCCACCCTTCATACGTGAGAGGCCATTCTTAAATTCAGCTAAAATTTTAGCTTGATACTGTGCAAAATTAAGTTTTTGAATAAACGCAACTGAGTTTCCATAGCCCATTTTTCTTAAAAAAGCGAGTATCGCAGCAGCAACCTCAGCAACTTTAGTTGCATCTTTCATCACGGTAATTAAGAGACGACCAACGCCTTTTAAAATACCGCCAAAAATCGGAATAATAGGTAATAAACATAAGATGATTTTGACCCAATTAATAACTTCCGAAGCTTGTTTCTTGTCATCAGCCATCTTCAATAAGACTGCAACTAAATCTCGTGCCGCGGTTACCTCACCAGCAACTGGAAACATACTTATTGCAGCGTCAGTAAAAATCTGACCTACCGTTGCTTTATCGTTAAACTCACCTTGTAAAGCTCCACCAATCCATTTTCCACCACTAACCACACCATCTTTAACTTGTTTAGCACCATCGGCTATTTGATTTCCCGCTTTTTTCGCTCTATTCCAGATATCATTACCAATTTCAATAACGGCAATTTTTTTTTCTGCACTATTCATTTATTCTTTTCCTGTAGTGCTTGCTGATATGATGCTTCAAAATCATCAATTACCCAGGCCGATTTATATTCTGGGTTTTCATCTGCAGTTGCAACAACTTGATATGGTCTTTGATCTTCACCAAAAATAATTCTTCCTTCACCTTCGGGAGCATCTGTAATATCTGCGATTCCTTTATTGTTCACAATCCCAGAATATTGCTGTCCATTGTTATACCTTATGGTGAAGTTAGCACCTTGGACAGGCTCTTGATCATGATATTGTAGTAATAGTTGTTTTCTGATTTCATTTGGCATTAGAGGGATATCCATAGGAACTTTCGCTCCGCCCATAAACAAATGCTGCCCCGCCTTCACCTCAAACTTACCACCCGTGGTCGGGAAAATACCTGAACCATTCAGCTTGATTTGTGAACCGCCTGCAGTAATCACAATTTCTTTAGGACTACTAATCTCTATCCGATCTTCTGTCGAAATGATTTGAACTCCTTGTTTAGCAAGTAAGTCCATTCCATCAGACTGGGCATGCACTTCAAATCTACCTTTAGCAGCCACCTGTTTGATGCCACTTTGTGCGGCAAAAAAGCTGATTCTATTCTGGACATGGGCAACCAGATTCTTTTGTGTACTCAGGTTAATGCTATCCCCAGCAATTTGATCGATCTGCCCATCCGCAGAAAGATGAATATCTTCGCTGGTGCTTAGACCAATCCCCGCAGGTGAATTCAATAGCAATAAGGCTTTTTCAAATTTTGCGATCTTCTCTTGTATCTGATCTGCAAATTCTTTCAATTGATCTAAAGATTCAATTTCATCAGTTTGCTGATTCTTGGCAACTTCACTTAAAGCTTTAGCATTAGCTTGATTGCTTTCAAGCTGTTGCTTGGCAGGTTGGGCATCAAGGTGATCACACTGTGCTTGTTCTTGGGAATGAGTGCTGAGCAATAGACCTTGCCCAGCACGTACAGCGCCCCATTGATCTGTTCGCAGTTCAAAACCTTCGCCTCGATCTTTACTTTCAGCTTGGTCTTTGGGATGGCTGAGTTTGCCGAGATTGAGTTGACTTGCAGCATGGCTACTTTGCAATTGTGCGCTGATCTGTCCAGTGGTGTCATCAAAGCGCAGCTGGTTAAAACCTTCCCCTTGAACTTCTTTGGATTTAATCCCTGCCAACTTTTTGGTATCAGGTAATTTGCCCGCATTATCAAATTTGGTTGGACTACGATGCGCCTCATGAATTCGCCCTGTGACAAATGGACGGTCTATGTTGCCATCAAAGAAGTTAATGACCACGATTTCACCAATTCTTGGTAAGAAGCGTGCGCCATAGCCTTCGCCCGCCCATGGAGTGAGCACATCAATCCATGCTGAATCGGTATCGTTGTCATTGCTACCCGCACCACCATCATGCTCATGGTCTTCCTTTCTTGTGAATAGGAATCTAACTTTTATCCTGCCCCATTCATCGACATGAATTTCCTCATCACTTGGCCCAACGACTTTTGCTCGTTGTGGTGAGGTTATTGGGCGATGTTGCTGAGGGTTATATTCAGAAACAATCGGGATATTGCGGCGTTGTAAAATCAGTTGATTGGCTTGGCGTTCTTCAGTTTGAAGATTCGGCTGCTTCCATTGACTCTGGCTGATCAGCGTATGTACTTGTTGTTGTAAATCTTTAGGTAAGTTGTTCTGGTTGTAATAGCTTTTAGCCGTAATCAGAAACTCTTGGTCTGCGCCCGTATGTTGATCTATTTCTGGATGTTCAATCAATTTAAACCAATAACCGACTTGGCTATCTCTTACAGTGGTGTTGGCAATAAACTGTTTGGCTTGGCTGTCATGGTAATGACTTAAGTTTTGATTGAGTTTTTCTATTTGTGGATTACCTGATGCAGTGGCTCCATCTGCTCCAGTGAGGTCTTGCATCCATGCAGGGGTAAAGTGCCATGCGTCTTCTAGGCTAAGGCTATTGTTATCATAACTTTCACTGTGTTGGTGCGTACTTTGGACGCTGCCCGCTCCATCCACTTGCTCTAAAGCATCGGCTTGCCAACGTTGGATGTGTACCGCGGTGGGCTGTAGGCTTCTCTGTCCAATCAGACTGGTCATACTGTCGTATTGTTCAGTGGCACTGCTACGGTGGTAACGAATACTTCTTCGAGCTAAAGCTTGATATTGGCTGTTATCATCAATCAAACGGAGCTTTTGTGCTTGGATTGGAGTCTGATTATTTGGCACAATCAGTTGGTCTTCATCAATCAACCAGTTAATGCCTTCGCTTCTGAGTAAGCGTGTAATAAAGTCATAGTCCGTTTCATTTTGACTCATGATAAATGGTCGGACATCATAGTCTTGGGTTAAACCACTTAAATCAAGTGTAAGACTAGACGCAAATAATGGACTGCGTTGTTGCCACTCTTTGAAAATGACTTCAAACACCTCTATTACAGTTTTATTCATAAACACACGGCTATTTCTTCTTTTATGCCAGAGTGCTGTAGGGTCTTGTAAGACCAGTTTGTATAAGGTCAAACTGCCATCAGATTGCCCTTGTTGGGCTTCGGTAATAATACCTGTTGTTCTAAAAAGCGCTCCCGTATCTGTCACCTGATCTACGGCAACCTGACAGCCTATAAATTGTTTCAATGGAATCGCTGCATGGGTCGATAGGCAAATTAATTCAGCTCTTACACCTTGGTTGATTTGGTGTAGACCATCGATACGTTGCAAAAACACTTGTGTGTTTAAATCTGGATTTGAAAATAAAATATGCAAAGCACGTTTCTGTGCTGTAAGCCCAAAACTGTCTAAGGCTTGAAATATATTGTTCAACATCTTGTTATAGGCTTACGCTTAAATTTAGTGCATTCTACAAAGTATAAAGCCACTCTGTCCATACAGTTCTGTCTATTTGTGACAATTTACGTCACCTATTTTTTTATGCTTGCCTCAAGTGCATTCCACATTTTAAATTCTTACTTCTCATAACCAATGATGAAAACTAACAAACATTTTGCGGGGGACGATTGGGGGATTTTTTCAACAAACCTAAAACAAAAAAATTAAATATCAACAGTTTGATCGAAAAATATGAATCCCTCTCTCCCGCCAAATTTAGTTTCTATGATGTCTAATAGAGTCCTAAAAGCTTAAATCTAAAGGGTTTAAGCTTTTTTATTGCCTTATGTTTTCCAATATATCCTATTGAATCCTGAGTTAGTTGCGATACGAATTGAGATAGAGTAATTCATATAAATTTTATTCCTTAATTTTTTATACAAATCCCTAGACGATTCAGATTAAATCAAGTCACAAAACAAACATAAAAAAAGCCACCTCTTGGGGATGAGATGGCAAAACCAAAAAGTATGTATTTTTATTCAGGATAAATATTGATACTTCAACAAATCAGTCATATCTGTAGCTTTAATTTTTCGAAATGTTGTCCAATAACTCAGGCTCTAACATAAAAAACTCTCGCCCAAAGTGTTCAACATCCATTTCCGCAAGATTAATTTGATATTCAATCTCACCATTTAAAAATGATTGAGAAGTTTGAATCATTTTTCCCCAGCCCAATTCTCGCTCACAGTGTGTCAATAAAAAGTGATATACCTTCGCATCATTGATCTTCAATACAAAAGCAGTATCAGATAATTGAAGAATTGAGACATTTTCGGAATATTGCACATCAATCATGAACTATCCCTAATTTAAATGCAGAAATGCTTAATTCATATCAATACATAGAAAGCAAAAAAAATTCAATGAAAAAATTATTTTTTTATATATTTGTTATATATTTAGTTTTAATTTTTGACACAAAAAAACCACATTTCTCGTGTTATGGCATAAAGTGTCACTCCTAATATTTATAAATATTTTCTAGGGCATCCCACTCATATAGTTCTGAATCGGGGCAAGTACTTTTGCAGTTTTAGCAGCTCTTCCCATACATCTCACTTTCAAACAAGCAAAAATTGATCAAAATTTGATATAAAAATTTTTAGTGGGGATAAATCGAATTATTTGCTCATTTTTTCGCTTGTTTTTTTCTACGGATTATCTATAATTCTCGCCACGTTGCCGGCATAGCTCAGTTGGTAGAGCAACTGACTTGTAATCAGTAGGTCCACAGTTCGAATCCGTGTGCCGGCACCATTTTCTACTTTTTCTTCCTCATCATTTTCTCAAAATGCAAAAGCTCTGGATTTAACATATCCCACTGATTTGCATGACTCACAAAAATTTCTGCTTGCGGTTGATACAAATTTGGATCATCCAAAGTTCCTGCACGAATCGAAATCATATCTGGTACTATTTCTGGTAACCCAAACATTTGCGAGCCACATGTCGGGCAAAATGCACGTCGAATTGGCTTCCCAGATGCACCAAATGATTCAAAATAATGAAGTTCACCCTGAATATTGAGTTCTGATTGATGAAAAAATGCAATCGGCGCATATGCAGCACCTGTTGCTTTCTGACAATCTCGACAATGACAATTAAATTGATAATGTGGCTCTACACTAGCTTGATAACTGACCGCACCACATAAGCATGATCCTGAATATAAGACTGGCATATTATTTTCACTTTTTGACTGCACTCACCTGAATATACCGCACCAATCCATCATGGTAGAGCTTTGCACACAACTTGGCAGTCATCTCAATCTTAAGTTGAGCAAAATCAAACGGTTTTTTTATGCTGGTTTTATTTTTTATAAAATTTGAAAAACCGTTTAAAACGGGTTCTGAAAAATCTTGAATAATGATGTCATCTAGACCATTTTCTAGCAAGTTTAGAAGCAATTGTGACTCTGTTTGAAGGTTTAAATCATTAACATCCGCAGCCTTTAATAAATAACGGTATTGTTGCTTTTGGAGTTGAGAACAGTTTTGCCAACGGTCAGACCACATTAAATAATGAAAAGCAATTCGTCCTTTTGAATTTAAAACTGATGATGCTGAGAGAAGAAATGAATTCAAATCACTGTGATAAGCTGCATCCAAACACAGCACCACATCAAATAAATTCAAAGTAACGGGTTGCTGTAAATCTAAAAAGGATTGGCAATAAATTTCAACCTGCGGTAACTCATGTTGAATTCGTTTGACACATTCAGCTTGCAGCTCCACTGCACTGAGTTGACGAACATGATACTGCTCAATCCAATGCAATAAACTTGCACCTTGCCCACATCCGAGATCTAAAACACGATCGGAACCTTTAAGCTGAACTGCCTCAGCGATTTGATCTGCTAACGTTTGACATGCTAAGGGATAATCCTGTAGCTGTTGCCAATATCCTAAATTACTCCAAGCAAGCCTAGATTCATCACCAAGTCGTTTTGCATCTATGGCATATTTATGCCCGATCAGGCTTTCAATCCATGCTTGCTTGAAGCGCTTCATATTTAGTAACCGAGTTCAGGTGCAACTTTAACTTGTGGTTTAAGTCCAACAAATGGAACTGGGGCACCTAAAATTTCTGCAATATGCATCGCAGAAGTCACTGCTGATTCTAAAATTGGCAAGCCATCACATGACCAAGAACCACAATAAAAGACCTTACGATTCTGTTGTAGATGACGTTGTTGAATCTTTTTATTCAAAGCAACAGTTTCTAAATCAACCACTGCTCGTGTCAATTTAACCTTAGAAATAATTTTCTTTGGATCGATGTCAATGACTGGACACCAAGTTTGGAACACTGCATTTTTTCCAACCAAAGATGGTTCAACTGCATTAATCCAAACTGTAAATTGTTGGCGGGTAAATTTACGATCCATCATATAGCTCAATACAGCCCAATCTTTACGACGTGCTGGCATGACGACAGGATCGGTATGAATCACCAAATCACCATCTTCAAATCTGAACTTTTTCAATATGTCGATGTCATCAGCAAATTGAGGCTGCTTTAAGAAATTCTCAATCACAGGTGTCGGCGTTGCAATCACAACACGGTCAAAAGCTTTGCTTTCACCTTGTCCATTGTCGACCAATACTTTATCGCCGTGCTCTTCAACCTTCTGAACGGGCGCACCACTATGAATTTCAATCCCTTCGATTAAACGATTCACCAAAGCAGGTGTTCCACCTTTCATTCGTAGTAGTGCTTCGCCTTCCGTCAATTGACGTACAAATTCAAGTAATGGTTTAGCTGGCCATTCACCAATGGTTTTAGGATGGCATGTACAAATGGTGTACAGCACTGGCATCACCGTACCATGCCAAAATACTTCTTCAATATGATATTGATTCATGAATTCAGCTAAGGTGATGTCTTGATTATCTGATTTGAAAAATTGATTAACAGCAGTTTTGAGTTGCAACATCCCTTTTACGAGACGCCAGCCATATTGCTGAATGCCTTTGCGGTTATTAATAATCGGAAAGTTACCAATTCGACTGCGCGAAGTGGTCAACCATGTGTCTGTTTTGTCTTCAAACAACCAACTACACGCCATAAACGTGCGCACTGGAAACGTTTCTATTCCTAAGTGACTGGCTAAACTTAAGGTATTCTTCCAAAGTTTAGGATTCATCACACGTAAGGGTGCATCAATAATACCACCATCGAATTCGATACTGTGGCTATCCATACCTCGTCCAGCGAGTGCTTCGAATATGGTTACTTTGTGCCCTGCATCATGTAGGATTCTGGCGGCAGCGAGTCCTGCCATTCCACTGCCAATAATTGCAATATCCAAAATTTTTGTCCCATCAGTTGATGATTTTTCTTGATTATGACTGATAGTTAACCCAAATGCCGTATTAAAAAATACCAGATTCAGCATTTAAGCCATACTTTTGTAGTAATAATGTCTTCATGTATTGTTACATTTAGCACAGCTGATTTTTTAATCGTAAGCTTATGAATAAATTAATTTTATTATTAAATGAATAATAAAAATATACAGATCGTTCTTTATTTTTCCATTTTTCACGCTGATCCCCCTTTGCAAGTCACAAAAATGGGGCTATTCTGATTACACAACAATGAAAACTGAGTCACATAATAAACTGCATAATTATAAGTGACATAACATTAAAATAATCAATAGAGGAACCTTATAGCCGAAAGCCCATAACGTCAAAGGAGTTATGGGCTTTCTTATATGAATCAATGTTTGGTTAAACTTAATTCATTATTCCAAACTTACCACGATTAAAATCATTAATTGCATCAACGATTTCCGCTTTATTGTTCATTACAAATGGACCATAACCTTCGATTGGTTCATTCAATGGTTGGCCAGTTAAGATCAAGAATTTACTGTTCTGAGTTGCTTGAACAGCAAAATCAATCTCTTCACGGCTTAACACGACTAAACTTGGAGAATCAATGGTTTGATTACTCAATACAACCTGACCTGACAACAGCACAAACAATGTGGTGTGTCCTTCAGGCACATAGAACGTATGGCTTTGACCTTCGATCAATTGACCATCCCAAACATTGACTGGACTAAATGTTGTTGCTGCACCTGCAAGGTCTTGGTATTCGCCCGCAATCACACGTAACTCGCTGCCCACATCATCTAATGCGATTTTCTGAATCTTGCTAGATTCAATCGCTTGATACTTTGCAGGTGTCATTTTTGAGTGTGCAGGTAAATTGACCCATAGTTGCACCATTTCAAACAAACCACCTTGCTGAGCAAACTCAGGAGAATGAAACTCTTGATGCAGAATTCCACCGCCAGCAGTCATCCACTGTACATCACCAGTTTTGATCGTACCGCCGCCACCTGCTGAGTCTTTGTGTGTCACTTCACCCTGATAAGCTATTGTTACAGTTTCGAATCCACGGTGTGGATGTGTACCCACGCCATGCTGAACTGTAGTTGGTTCAAAGCGATAAGGTGCTGCGTAGTCCAACAGTAAAAAAGGACTGATTGTTTGCCCTAAGCGATCATAAGAAAATAAGTTGTACACTGGGAAACCATCACCCACCCAATGCATATGTTTATTTTGATAAATACCTGTAATCGTTTTCATCTTTTTACTCCTAAAGTGTAGAAGTTGCGATCTTGATGATTATTCTACGCCTCACGGAGACAGACTTATAGGCACAGGACAGCAACACATTATTTCATAAATAGGACAAATAACTTGGTCACAGGGTATAAATCAGGATGAGACTTAAATAATCCTATTTATAGTATTGTTTGTCTCATTTTTCAGACTTCTGAACCTAGAAAATTTCCAATAGCATAATTTTAATTTCAAGCTTCAATCGAAGCCTTTCTTTCAAAATCAACCTAAAACAACTTGAGAATAAAATCATGAGCCAAGACTATATTCGTTTAGATAAGAATAATGCGGCTGTGTTATTGGTCGATCATCAAACAGGCTTATTGTCATTAGTCCGCGATATCGATCCTGACAAATTTAAAAATAATGTGTTGGCACTTGCAGATGCTGCGAAATATTTTAATTTACCGACAATCCTAACAACAAGTTTTGAAAATGGTCCAAATGGTCCCCTCGTTCCTGAACTTAAAGAAATGTTCCCCGATGCGCCTTATATTGCGCGTCCAGGTCAGATTAATGCATGGGACAATGAAGATTTCGTTAAAGCGGTTAAAGCAACTGGCAAAAAACAATTGATTATTGCAGGTGTTGTGACTGAAGTTTGTGTGGCTTTCCCAACACTATCAGCACTTGCTGAAGAATTTGAAGTTTTTGTAATTACCGATGCTTCAGGTGCGTTTAATGAGTTGACTCGTGATGCAGCATGGGATCGTATGTCTAAAGCGGGTGCTCAATTAATGACATGGTTTGGTATGGCGTGTGAGTTACATCGTGACTGGCGTAATGATATTGAAGGATTGGGAACATTATTCTCAAACCACATTCCAGATTATCGTAATTTGATCAACAGCTATAATCAAAACACTAATCAAAAATAATTGACCTACTCCATCAGTTGAGAATAGTTCATGCTATTCTCAACTGAATAGTTATAGGATTTGATCTGCCTTGATGAACTCATTTGATGATTATTATTATTTCTATCTAGTGGTAAAACATGGTGGGTTTAGTGCTGCAAGTGAAGCAGAAAATATCAGTAAATCAAAGCTCAGCCGTCGTATTATTGACCTAGAAAATAAATTTAATGTCAGCCTCATTCAGCGTACAACTCGACATTTTAAAGTGACCGAATTAGGTCAAGAATTTTATGAAGAGTGCTGTAAAGTCATCACTCAAGTTGAGTGTGCGGAAAATGTCTTACTCAAACAAAAAAGCGAACCACAAGGCTTAGTTAAAATTAGCTGTCCACCGTTAATGATGCATTTTCAAATTCGCAAAATCCTCAATCAATTTTTAAAAACCTATCCTAAAGTAGAAATATCACTTGAGCTCACCAGTCGACGAGTGGATATTTTACATGATGATATTGATCTAGCGATTCGAACCAATTTTGAACCAAATGAAGATTCTAATTTAATTGTTCGAGATGTCATTAAAACAGATCATTGTCTAGTTGCCTCCCCAGAATTACTCCAAGGTCGCAGCATCAAGCATTTTTCTGATCTTAAAGATTATCCAAGCATTAGCTTAGGCACCCAAAAAGCAAATTATATTTGGCATTTTTGCAATACTCGCACAGGGGAAACGATGGATGTTCCCTATCAACCGCGTATCAAAAGTAATGATTTGGCCGGTGTGTATTATGCAGTAGCAGATGGTTTAGGTATCGCTGACCTACCATTCTTAACTGTGGAATCCGACATTCGCAAAGGTAAACTGATTCATTTGATGCCTGAATGGAAATCTAATATTGGGACCTTACAATTGGTCTACGTATCTCGAAAAGGACAACGCCTTGTCGTCGAACGCCTGATCGAAACGTTGATTGAACATTTAAGACGTTTGTCTGAGAGCCACAAAGGTTATCTTTCGGCTTAATAAAAAAAACGGTCATGAATGGGCATGACCGTTTTTATCGAACACATTTGAGTGTTCAGTTATCCAAGATTTACTCAGATAAATCCACACAGAGGTATTTCATTTCGAGATATTCCTCAATGCCGAATTTTGAACCTTCACGACCTAAGCCTGATTGTTTAACTCCACCAAATGGCGCAACTTCATTTGAAATTGCTCCGGTGTTAATTCCAACCATGCCATATTCAAGTGCCTCACCAACACGCCATTGACGAGCTGCGCTTTGAGTAAACACATATGCGGCCAAACCAAATTCCGTATCATTTGCCATGGCTACGGCTTCGTCTTCAGTTTTGAAACGGAATAACGGCGCCAGTGGACCAAAGGTCTCTTCTTTAGATACTTTCATATCTTGAGTGACGTTGGTCAGTACCGTTGGTTCAAAGAAAGTGCCACCAAGTGCTGAACGCTGACCACCAATACGTATTGTCGCGCCTTTTGCAGTCGCATCAGCAATATGTGCCTGAACTTTGGCAATCGCATCTTCATCAATCAAAGGACCTTGCGTTGATGTTTCCTGACGACCATCACCGACTTGTAGCTTAGCCACAGCTTCAACTAACCGATCTGCCAAAGCATCGTAGATACCATCTTGAACATAAATTCGATTCGCACATACGCAAGTCTGACCACTATTGCGATATTTGCTCGCCATAATGCCCTGAACGGCTTGATCGAGATTGGCATCATCAAACACCAACACAGGCGCATTACCACCCAATTCGAGCGATAACTTCTTAATGGTCGGCGCACATTGCTGCATTAAAATGCGCCCCACTTGGGTTGAACCTGTAAAGCTTAACTTACGTACAATATCGCTCTCGCACAGTGTTTTGCCAACTTCAATCGCATCACCGCTGATATTTAACAAGATATCGGCAGGCAAACCTGCTTTGAGAGCCAACACTTCCAGTGCATATGCAGTCAAAGGTGTTTGTTCAGCCGGTTTGACCAACATCGAACAACCCGCCGCAATTGCTGGTGCAGCTTTACGTGTGATCATCGCCGCAGGGAAATTCCACGGCGTAATCGCAGCAGTCACCCCGATTGCTTGTTTAATCACAAGTAAACGTTGATTTGGCAATGTTGGCGTTAACACTTCACCATCAATACGACGAGCTTGCTCAGCAAACCAACGGATGAATGAAGCGGCATAACCAATTTCACCACGAGCTTCAGCCAACGGTTTACCCTGTTCGGCAGTTAAAATCTGTGCAAGATTTTCTTTATGCTCAAGCATCAACTGATACCATGCCAAAAGCACATCGGCACGAACTAAAGCAGTTTGCTTTTTCCATGCAGCTTGAGCTTGGGCTGAACGCTGAATCGCAGCTTCAACACCAGCACGGTCATAACTTTTCACCCATGCCAGTGTTTCACCTGTCGCAGCATCTTTCACGTCGATATCGTTATGAGCCGCAGGTGCAGCTAATGAAATATCGGGGTGCTGTAATAAATACTGCAAATTGTTTTGAATCATGCAGATTGCTCCACTGCTTGTGCACTGTCTGCTGTTAATGCTGCAAAACCTTGTTTTAAAATATCGAGACCTTGACGGAATTGCTCAGCAGGAATGGTTAACGGATATAGGAAACGAATAACATTACCGTATTTACCACAAGTGAGAATCAATAAACCATGTTCCATTGCATAACTTTGTACTGCTTTTGCTTGTTCAGCTGTTTCTAGCTCGGCAGCGACCATTGAACCCAAAGCACGAATTTGTGTAACAACATCGCCTGAAGTTTCTTGAATTTCTTTTAAAACAGTAACCAACTCTGTACCTAGCTCATTGGCACGATCACATAAGTTTTCTTCTTCGATTGCATCAATCACCGCATGAGCAGCAGCAACTGCAATTGGGCTACCCGCATAGGTGCCACCCAAACCGCCTGGGTTTGGTGCATCCATCACTTCGGCACGTCCCACTACACCTGAGATTGGGAAACCACCACCCAAGCTTTTCGCCATCGTGATCAAATCTGCTTTGGTTTCATAATGATTCATGGCAAATAATTTGCCTGTGCGCGCAAAACCAGATTGCACTTCATCAGCGACCAATAAAATACCGTGCTTATCACACAAAGCACGTAAGCGTTTTAAGAATTCGGCAGGTACAACGTTGAAACCGCCTTCACCTTGTACAGGTTCAAGCACAATTGCCGCGACGTCATGCGGGGCAATATCTTCGCTAAAAATATCTTCAACACTTTCAATCGCTGCTGCAACTGAAATACCTTTTTCTGGCACAGGATAACGCGCATGGAATACACCTGCTGGCATCACACCAAAGTCACGTTTATAAGGTGCTGTTTTACCTGTCATTGCCATAGTCATAAATGAGCGACCATGGAAACCATTACCAAAAGTAATGATGCCGTGACGACCTGTATATGAACGTGCAATCTTCACTGCATTTTCAACTGCTTCTGCACCTGTAGTGAAAAATGCTGTTTTCGCTGCACCTGCGATCGGCGCGCGCTGATTAATTCGTTCAGCCAAAGCAACATAACTTTCATAAGGTGTCACTTGATAAGCCGTATGGGTAAATTTAGTCAATTGCTCTGTGACAGCCGCGATCACTTTCGGATGACGATGGCCTGTATTGAGTACTGCAATGCCACCTGCAAAATCGATATATTGCTTGCCTTCCTTGTCCCAAATGGTTGCATTTTCAGCTTTTTCTGCATACCACTGACACATCACACCGACGCCACGTGGCGTTGCTTGCTGTTTGCGTGTATTCAGTGCAGAATGTTGAGTATCCATTTTATTCCCTCATATCTCATCATCAGTTACAGCTTTGGTCGTACATCCTAGGGGTCGATTTTTAGGATGCGATACAATGACTGCCTATAGCTGTAATTTCGCTCGTCTCAAGGCAAGAGACGAGAGCCATTTTTAAACTGTAGGAGAGAGCCAATTGCGTAGTTTACTTGGAGATCATTTGCTGCAAAGGCTCCAACAAGACACGGAGGGAAAACTACATCAACGCCTTTTTCGATGTCTACGTGGTGCAATCATAGAAGGCGTCATTCAACCGATGACGCGCTTACCTGCGTCACGTGATTTAGCCAGTGAAATTCATGTCTCTCGAAACACTGTGCTGAGTGCTTATGAGCAGTTACAAGCAGAAGGATATTTAGAAGCACGTACAGGACATGGAACTTGGGTCGCAGAAAAACTCCCTGAAAGTTTCTTAAACACCAAAAATAAAAAGAAAAAACCTGAACTCCCTAATATCCAAAGTTCATATGTACTATCACAACGTGGCTCAAACTTATTGGGCTATGCTGCTGCATCACCGCATCAATGGGGAGCTTTTGTACCTGGGGCACCTGATGTCACTGAGTTTCCACATCATATTTTTAGTCGGATTCAAGCACGTTTAAGTCGTGAACCTGATGTGAATCGACTGATTTATAGCAATGCTGGGGGATGTATTGAACTTCGGAGTGCTTTGGCAGATTACTTAAAAGTCGCCCGCTCTGTGCAATGTGATGCAGATCAAATCATTATCACCGAAGGCATTCATCAAGCGATTGACTTAGTTTCTCGTGCGCTGAGTGACATTGGTGATCGTGTTTGGATTGAAGATCCTGCATATTGGGGAATGCGTAACACCCTCAGGATCAATGGCTTGGATATTCAACCTATGCCCGTTGATGCAGAAGGTATTATTCCTGAAAATAATCCTACTCAACCGCCTAAACTGATCTTTGTTACCCCTTCTCATCAATATCCTTTAGGCTCTCATCTCAGTGTAAATCGACGTAAAGAATTGATTCAAATTGCTCGTCAACACAACAGTTGGATCGTAGAAGATGATTATGACAGTGAGTTTAGATTCTCAGGACAACCTTATCCCTCTTTGCAGGGTTTAGAAAATAATGCCCCTGTGCTCTACATGGGTACCTTCAGTAAAACCATTTATCCATCACTCAGAATTGGATATCTCGTTGTGCCTAAACCCTTGTTCTCATCTTTAAGAATCGTGGCAGCAGAACTATATCGTGGTGGGCATTTGCTTGAACAAAAAGCACTCGCTGAATTTATTCGTGAAGGTCATTATGAAGCGCACATTCGACGTATGCGCCTACTGTATGGCAAACGCCGGGATTATCTGGTCAGTTTGATCAAACGCTATCTAGGTACTGAATTTCTACATGAATATGATGAAGCCGCAGGCTTACATTTGGTTCTCAAATTACCAAATGATTGTGATGATGTCGCGATTACCAGTAAAGCCTTAGAACGAGGCGTGAAAGTTCGCCCATTGTCGCAATATTACATGCAATCACATGCTCTCGCTGAACGTGGACTGTTGATGGGCTTCGCCTGTGTTAATGAAAAAGACATGGTGATGGCTTTTGGTGTGTTATTGCAATGCTTACGAGAAGCAGGTGTACCCACGCTCAATTGATGCTGTTTTACGATTGTCGCATCTAAAAAAAGAGCCTCATGATTTGAGGCTCTTTTTGACTTTTAAATGAACTTAGACAAATTTTTCTTCATGCACTTGGCTCAGGTGAGATGCTCGACGCTCTTCTCCCCAACGCAATTTTTGCGAGACAAAACCAAAGAACACGATAATGCCAAAGAGCGCTGTGGTGTAAATGACTTCTTTAAAATAAGTTCCCTCTATCAACATCGTGAGAATTGCACCGATAATCGCAAATATCACGAGATAAGTGATATAAGGGAATAACCACATTTTAAATTCAATTTTTGCGCCCTCTGCTTCAAGTTTTTTACGCATACGAAGCTGAGAATAGGCAATGGTTAAATACACATACAGTGTTGCTGCACCTGTAGTTAACATGAAAAAGTCATATACATTCATACTTTCGGTGGCCGTTAAAATTACAGCAATTACCGAGAAAAAGCATGACACAATCACCCCAACCCAAGGGCTGCTCTTGCTATTTACAGAACCAAAACTTTTCGGTGCATCACCACGTTTTGATAATGAAAATAGCATACGTGAACAGGTATACAATGCTGAGTTAAAACAACTACATACTGAAGTTAGCACCACGAAATTCACGATATGACGTGCTTCTGGAATACCGAGTGCCGTTAAAGTCACACTATAAGTTCCCCAAGTTGAGTCTTTTAATAACTCGTTATTATGTGGAATCAAACAAACCGCGACAAACATTGAACCGACGTAAAATAATACAATTCGCCAAACCACTGAATTTGAGGCTTTACGAATTTCTTTCGATGGATTTTCTGATTCAGCGGCTGCAACCGTGACAATTTCAGCTCCAATATAGGCAAACATAACTCCAAGTAATGCCGTAATCACTGACGATGCGCCATTTGGCATAAAACCTTGAGCGGTTAGATTACTGACCCCAGAAGCAGACGCATCACCCCACGGCCATAAATGCATGATCGCTAAGCTACCGATCACCAAAAACACCACGATCGCAATGACTTTGATCAAAGCAAACCAAAACTCAAACTCACCATAGTTTTTGACGTTTTGTAAGTTGACTGCAACTAATCCGCCGATGACCAAGACCATATAAGCCCAAATCGGGATAAAGGGGAACCAACTATTCAGAATTTTACCTGCGACATAGGCTTCCCATCCCATCAACATCGCCAAGGTACACCAATACAACCATCCGATTGAAAAGCCTGCCCATCGACCAATTGCACGGTCAGCATAAGTTGAAAATGAACCGCTGTCTGGGTTTAACACCGCCATTTCACCCAGCATACGCATGATGAACCAAACCAGTAAACCACCTAAGGCATAGGTTAGAAAGACCACTGGTCCTGTGTTGTAAATAATACTGCCTGAACCGACAAATAAAGAACCACCGATCACACCTGCAATTGAAATCATCGTGAGGTGGCGTGACTGTAGCCCGTGTTTTAGACCTTGGGAGAGATTGGCTTCAGAACCATTTTGATGTGCTGCCATATCATTTTCCTTAATATATTGAAGGTATTAGTAGCTTTTGGCGTCACATACACCATGCCGCAAATACCTCCTAAAAACTGTGTCGTTCAACCTATTCCGTCCAGAATGGAATAAGGATTAAAAACGACGCTTCCGCATGCATACTTTCTATGGCTTTAATTTGTCGTTTCGGCTCTGAAGAAACGAGAGCCATTTTTAGAATAACAGAGAGAGCCAATTGTAAAAATAATGCTCAATCTCGGCGAGTTTTTTAAACAATATTGAAAGGAAACATCATCAAATTAAAAAATACAACATCAAATTAATTAAAATAAATCAGTGATTTAATATATCAACCCCTTCTTTAAAATCCTTTCTAAAAATAAAATCTGAATCGAAATAGAAATTTGTCTAGACCCTAAACTTCGATTCAGCTCCATTTAAACTTGGCTTCTAGTTTCAATAAATCTCCATAAAAAAACCTCTTTTCGGATCAGGAAAAGAGGTTTTTCATGTCTTTTAACTGATTAGAACGGTAAATCATCATCTAAGTCAGCTGGAGCAGCAGCAGGTTGAGGTGCGGCTTTTGGTGTATTAAAACCATTACCTGCTTGCGGACTGCCTGCATAATTGCCCTGATTTCCACCACCAAAACCGCCACCTTGACCATAACCATTTTGGTTGTTGTTATAGCCTGTATTTTGGTAGCCACCGCTTTGATTGTTGTTAAAACGCGGTTGGTTAAAATCATTACCCGCTTGATGCTCACCACCTTGCTGGCGAGAATCGAGCATTTGCATTTGGTCACCACGAATTTCGGTGCTGTAACGCTCTTGACCATTTTGGTCTGTCCATTGGCGCGTACGCAATGAACCTTCGATATAAACTTTCGAACCTTTACGTAAGTATTGCTGTGCAATTTCACCTAGACGGTTATGCAATACGATACGATGCCATTCTGTTTGTTCTTTTCGTTCGCCTGTATTTTTATCTGTCCACGATTCACTTGTTGCAATCGAAAATTGGGTCAGTGATCCACCATTTGGAAAGGTTTTTGTCTCAGGATCTTTACCCAAAGTACCGACTAAAATAACTTTATTCACACCACGCATTAGCTTGTCTACGTCCTATCTATTTCTATGTTTTACTTTATAAAAGTTATGCTTAAATGGCTACCTCTTTACCCAACAAGTGCGTTAAATCTTGTCGCGCAGCATCATCTAGATGTTGTTTATCGACCTTAATATAAGCAACTTGTTGCTCAGACATCACCACGACTTCTTCAATACCACGAATTGCCAGTAATTTTGAAGACCATTCATCTGTTTGTTGCGCTTCAGGTAGTCGAAGCACGATTGAAGACAAATATCTTGGTTGAGACAACCCAAAACTAACCAGCAGCCATAGTATAGCAATCCCCGTTAACACACTCCAGCCAAGCGCCGTATTCTGTAACATCAAAAGCTGACCGCCCAATGTTCCACCAAAAAAAGCACCTAAAAACTGACTACTTGCATTGACACCCATCGCAGTGGCTTTGGACTGAATCGGAGCGACCTTCGATAACCAAGAAGGCAATAAAGCTTCCATGACATTGAAGGCAATAAAGAAAATTCCTAAGCCTGTTAGCAACACATATTTCGATTCATAACCAAAAATGAGAATTAACAAGCCCCCAATAATGCCTGCGATTGCAGATAGAAAAATCCCACGCATCTTACGGTACTTTTCCGCAATGATGATGCTCGGAAATGCAAAAAACAAACTTACCAATAACAACGGCAAGTAAATCAAACCATGTTTTGCTAAAGGAATTTGTGCGTAGTCGATTAATTGCGAAGGGATGTAAATAAACATTGCAGTGAGCAATAAATGCAATGAGAACACTGACACATGCAAGCGATTTAGATCGCCCATTTGAATCACTTGTTTTAGTTGTGCCCAATAACCTTGTTGAAAATTTCGATGATGGCGAGTGACTTTCGGCACCAATAACAACATTAAGATCGCGGCTAATCCCATGATGGTCGTGACAAAAAATAAACCTGAGATTCCGACTAAACTCGTCAGCCACGGCCCTAAACTAAATGCCACCACAAAAGACAAGCCAATACTCATACCCATGGCTGCCATTGCTTTCGTTCGTTGCTCTTCACGGGTTACATCTGCCAACAAGGCCATCACAACTGCCGAAACAGCACCAGCACCCGCAATCGCACGACCGATGATTACACCATATATCGTCTCGGAAAACCCTGCTATCGCACCGCCAATCGCAAACAACAGCAGTCCCAGAACAACCAGTGGCTTACGACTAAAACGATCTGCCAACAAGCTAAAAGGAATCTGTAAGATCGCCTGCGTTAAGCCATACACCCCGACAGCTAAACCGATCAAAGCAGGTGTTGCGTATTGATATGATTGCCCTGCAACTGAAAAAACAGGAATAATCATGAACAAGCCCAACATGCGTAAGGCAAAAATGCTACTTAAGGCAAAGGTTGAACGACGTTCTAAAGCATTCATCATTGACTAGACACTAAAACTGGCTCAAAGGATTATAAGCTATTCCTTTTAAAGCGTTGAAAAAATAACAATCGAATAAATAAAAAAGAGACGTTACCGCACTGCTGTCCCACAAATATCACAAGAAGAACCTCAATTGAGGTTCTTCTTGTTTTCGCCATTTTTTATCAGGCACAAAGAGTGACCTTAAAAG
>NZ_JAKTID010000012.1:0-37965 GCF_027854795.1 Acinetobacter sp. AOR34_HL
AACTACTTTAGCCAAATCCTTGTTTCTCAACAAGTTTTTATCCGCATCACCGCCGATGGATGTGCATTCTACAGCATTTCTAATCGCTTGCAAGCGATTTTAAAAATTTAATTATTTGGTTGTTTTATTTTTAAACTTTAACTTATCTAATTTACTGATTTATATAATTTAAAATTTATTAATTATAAGAAAAAATGAATTCCACAAACCCAAGTTACTGTAATTTAATAATTTTATTAAAAATTTGTTTTAATTATCTACAGAAAACTAACTCTATTTTTATATTTAGCCTGTATTCTAGACAACATCCTGAGCTAGAAAATATTTCTTAAAGTTCAATAATGCTCAAATTTAAGTCATTCAAAATAAAATAACGGCTTCAATTACTTTGAATCCGTTATTTTAATCTCTCAGGAAATTGTTTTTGAGGGTTAGAAAGTTGTCGTTCGTACAATATTTAAGAAATAAAGATGTCGTTCATACTGATCAATAATGTCCTGAATTAAATCTTCTTGCGTCCAATCCATTACATCATAGTTTTGACCACCCTCTCGCAAAAACACTTCGGCTTGGAAATATGAAGAATCGTCGATCTCAGATCGACCGAGCATAAAACTCGGTGGAAGCGTTGCATGTGATACGACTTTATAAATAAAGTTAATTTCATGCTGATGGTCAACATGTAGCTGCAAACCCTCTTCAGTCTCTTGAATGTCAACTTCTAAATGTCGACGTTTGAATTCTCGTTGAATGCTTTCAAAGGCTTTACGAACATCATTAGCAATATAGTTTCTCACCTCTTGTTCTGTATGCGGATAATGCATAATCAATCCTAAACGTTGCTGCCAACTTCGTGGGTTGTTGATTGCGCGTGGTGTGATACGTGCCTCTTGGATAGCTCGAGTTTTGGTTACATCCAAATTCAATGCTTTTAAAAGCCCCCAACTCATCAACAACATCACAATCGTAAAAGGCAATGCACTCATAATAATGGATGACTGTAATGCGGCTAGACCACCGACGAGTAAAAGCGTAATCGCCAATAGCGCCATCAAGACAGTCCAAAATAAACGCTGCCAAGTCGGTGAGTTTTCAGTTTTTGAGGTGAGATAATCCGTCACCAATGCACCCGAATCAGCTGAGGTAACGAAAAAAAGTATAACCAAAAGCGTAGCAACAGAACTTAGAACTCCTGAGAATGGAAGATGATTTAAAAATTCGAATAATGCGACCGAAGAGTCTAACTGTACCGCCTGAATTAAATTGGTATTGCTTTCTTGCATGATGCTAAAAAGTGCCGCATTTCCTAAAAAGCCCATCCAAATAATAGTAAAGCCTGTAGGAATCAGTAATACACCAACAATAAACTCACGAATTGTTCGTCCTCTTGATACTCGTGCGATGAACATTCCCACGAATGGAGACCATGAAATCCACCATGCCCAATAAAGAATTGTCCATCCTCCAATCCAACCATTAGGTTGATAGGCGTAGAGATTAAAAGTCATCGCAAATAAATTTGAGATGTAAGAACCTGTATTTTGAATCGTGGTCTGTAACAGATAGATACTCGGCCCTGCAATAAATACAAAAGCAAGAAGGGTTAAAGCGAGAATTAGATTTAATTCAGAAAGGCGTTTCACTCCTTTATCGAGTCCTAGAAAAACAGATAAAGATGCCAAAATACTGACAAATATAATAAGTCCAACTTGGATATTTGTACTTTGTTCTATCCCAAATAAATAATGCAAGCCTGAATTAATTTGCGTTACCCCAAAACCTAATGAAGTCGCGACACCAAATACAGTTCCAATCGTTGCAAAAGTATCAATACTATCGCCCAAAGGGCCATAAATCCGTTCACCGATAATAGGATAAAGTGCTGAACGTGTTTTTAAAGGCAAATTATGTCGATACGCAAAATACGCTAGAGCTAAACCCACCAAGGCATAAATTGCCCATGCATGTAGTCCCCAATGAAAAAAGGTAATTCTTAATGCTTGTTGAGCTGAGGCGACACTTTCAGGATCACCACTCGGCGGACTGACATAGTGCATGACAGGTTCAGCCACACCAAAAAACATCAAACCAATCCCCATGCCTGCCGTAAATAGCATGGCAAACCACGAACCATTTTTATATTCAGGCTGGCTGTGATCAGGTCCGAGTTTGATTTTCCCACTGTCCGAACAGGCGATGTAAATCAGTAGAATAAGGAAAACGGCGACTGATAATACATAGAACCAACTAAACGAATCAGTGATCCACTGTTTCAGTTGTTGAGTTAAAAACTCAAACGAGCTTGGGGCAATTATCACAATTGCTAAGAAAATTGCGATAATAATGACTGTGCTAAAAAACACATTTGGATTCACATTCGCAAACTGCGAAGGAGTCTTGGAAGACATAATTCACCCATATTATTTTAATGATCATGACAGACCTATAGGTCAAATAAGACATTCACTTAATGTGAACAAAAGCGAGTTCAAAACAAGAAAAACTCAAACAAAAGTATATAAAACGTGAAAAATAACGCAGTTGTAATGCTGTAACAGGATTAAAGATTAATCTTGTGAATTTTTCGGTGCATGAGGAATATATTGTAGCGCGATTAATCTCGAAACAATCACTGCAAAATACATCACACCACCAAACATCTGTAGCATGGTTAATACTCGAGCGGCTGGACTGAGTGGCATAAGATCAGATAATCCTGTGGCTGATTGCAAACTAAAACTCAAAAAGAGTAGGTCTAACCAACGTTGTAAGGCTTCAGGATGGTTTGGATTTTGAAAACTATTCGGCAAAATAATCTGACAAATACTATATAAAAAAGCGAATGCCCAAGCGATCAAAGTAAATACGGCACCAGCCGCAAATAATTCGTCTTTTGTGAGATAACGATCTGAAAACATATACCTTAGTAAACCATACGCTGCATAAAAATAGGCTAAGGCTTCAAAACTGTATGCCGTAATCTGTATTGTATGATTGTCAAAACCGACAAAGATCAAAATAGAAAATATAAATGCACCACTGACAAAGAATAGTCCCCAAAATGCAAATACTGGGGTTTGTCGAATGACTTTTGCAATAATAAGTAAGGCTAAAACACCTAATGACCATGTTAATGCACGATAGGCACTATCGTCATAAGTGATTGTGGCTAAAATTAATAAAGCCAATTGCACCAATAAGAGCCAAGCTGATGGCAACAATCTAAATCCATTCCAAAACTGTTTTATTGTTTGCATTACTTTTCCATGTCCAAATTATTGTTTTTCTGAACTCATGATATGGCATCTAAATAAGAAATAATCATATTGGTGAGTTCTTGTTGTAAGCGTTGTTCTTTGATTAAAAACGTATTCTTACTGGCATAACGCATCATTGTAAATAATGTACTATTAATAATCACAAAGGACTTATGTTTTAAAGTTTCAAAATCCCAATGCGGATAATAACGCCCAAATAAATACATCCCAATTTCTAAAAAATGCTGTTCCAAAACTTGCGCTGCATCTGAATCACTATAAGCATGCCAGTTTTTTAAAATTTCGATGAAAAAACCTTGATCGGATTTTAGGGACTCAAAACCAAATGCAATACTCAATCTGATGATATCTTGAATCGCAGTCTGTTGTTGAAGCATCACCAGCTGTTTCAGTGCTTGTCCTAAATTTTCACTTTTTCTTAACAGCAGTTCAGAAACAATCTGATCTTTATTTTCAAAGTATTGATAAATCGAACCAACGCTTACACCTGATTTTTCTGAAATTTTTGGTGTTGTGAGTTGCAGAATCCCCTGTTCGGAAATGCATTTTTGCGTACCTTCCAAAATACTTTCAACGATCATTTTGGCACGTTGTTGTTGTGGGCGTTTTCTCATCAAGATGCTCTGTTGAAATGCGAATTGAATGCGAATAAATATTCATATTATGCTTTGATTAAATAACAATCAAAGGTGTTTTGCAATGCTAAGCATCCCTAAGCCAAATCGTTTAGCTGCATTTGAAACTATGGTGCAGTCCAATTTAAAAACCAAAATCTTGGGTTATATGACCAATCAACATTTACAACCAAGCTATGCTGAATATTTACAACTCAATGAAGCGCTTCAAGCAGGTGATGAGCCGATGGATCAGGTGATGCGATGGGTATTACAAAATCCCAAACTTCATCGAAAATACTTTGAGACGGCGTTATATGAAGGTTTAGATAAACTGCCTCATGACGTTCCTGAACTGACACAATTTTTTAGCTTAGTTGAACGAAAACCCACTTGGTATGACCAAGTCAAAATAGATAAAGCTCTGCAATTCACTTATCGATTGGGAGCAAATAATGGTCTGATTCTTAGAGATCTCTCTTTAATGGCGGGCTATATGTATCCTGGTTTTAACCAACCGCTAATCCTCACAGGTGCATTAAAAAAACAAGCAGCTACGCGCCTTGCAGAAACCACAAAATGGTGGGTTGATATCACAGAGAAAGAGGGCTTTGAACGTTATAACAAGGGCTTTTGTTCCACAATTTATGTTCGTTTCATTCATTCTTTAGTACGGCATCAACTACAAAAATCAGAAAAATGGGATGCTGAAACATGGGGCTTACCAATTAATCAATATGATCAAGCCATGACGAATATTGCCTTTAGTGGGGTGGTGCTATTAGGAATTCGAGCCTTAGGTATCTTTCCAAGTGCTGAGGAAGTCGACAGCTTTTTACACTTTTGGAAATATGCAGGTTGGTTGATGGGAATTGAGGAAAAATGGTTGGTGGATCAGGAATCTGAAGGATGGAAACTCATCTACTGGATGCAATTCGCGCATCCAAAATCGGATGCAAGTAGTATTTCACTTGGCTCAAGTCTTTCCAAAGAACCTTTTGAACGAAAATATCGTTATTTACGCTCTTTTCAACAAAAATTGGCATATAAACAACACTTAGAACTGACTCAGTTCTTTATAGGACGTAAGAAGATGAAATTGTTGGGCTTAACCCCTCAGTCAGCCTCTTGGTTTGCCTATTATTTGATTGGCCGAAACTTGGCACTTTACTCAGGTGCTAAACATATTCCACGATTGAATCAGTTTCTTGAACTTAATGGACGCCATCTGCAAAAACTTGGCTTGTCTCTTTATCGCAATCAAGCACAACAACTGGCCAGTATGCATTAGCAATTAAAAAGCCCTCAATGATGAGGGCTTTTTAATAAAGCGTAGAATCTACTTAGTGATCAGATGCACCTGAGATTCCAATACCTGTTTGTGAGCGAACAAACTGTGCGTCGAATGCTTTGCGTTCTTTTTGAGCGCGTGCTGACTTGTCTGTTACAGAGAAGAACCAGCAGCATAAGAACGATAGTGGCATAGCAAATAATGCAGGACCATTAAATGGGTTTGGTGCTGTTTCTGAGATCGCAAGCGTATCTACCCAAACTGCTTTTGATAAGATAATCAGAGTCACTGCACCAACTAAACCAACAACACCACCGATAACCGCACCACGAGTCGTTAAGCCTTTCCAGAACATTGATAAAACAAGGACTGGGAAGTTTGCACAACATGCTACAGAGAATGCTAAACCAACCATGAAGGCAACGTTTTGTTTCTCGAACAAAATCCCCAAGATCATTGCAAAGATTGCTAAGCCTAAAGTTGCAATTTTAGACATACGCAATTCTGATTGAGGAGTCGTTTTACCTTTTTTGAATACGTTTGCATAAAGGTCATGAGAAATTGCTGAAGCACCTGAGAGTGTCAAACCAGCAACAACCGCCAAGATTGTTGCGAAAGCCACTGCTGAGATGAAGCCCATGAAGAGGTCACCACCCACAGCATCACTAAGGTGAACCGCAGCCATGTTGTTACCGCCGACCAACTCTAATTTTCCTGTCATAGCAGCTTTTGCAACATCAAGGAATTGAGGGTTGTTTGCAACAAACAAGATTGCACCGAAACCAATGATGAAAGTTAAAAGATAGAAGTAACCAATAAAACCAGTTGCTACAACTACAGACTTACGTGCTTCTTTTGCATCTTTAACTGTGAAGAAACGCATTAAGATATGTGGTAAACCAGCAGTACCAAACATCAAAGCAAGGCCTAATGACAGTGCATCAATTGGGTTTGCAGCGAGTTTGCCTGGCCCCATGATTTTTGCAGCTTCTTCCCAGCTCATACCATGCGCTTGGCTATAAACACCAATCGCTTGGTTAAACATATTCGTGAAACTAAATCCAACGGCTTTCATTACCATAAATGCCATGAAAGTCGCACCACTGAGTAACATCACCGCTTTGATGATTTGTACCCAAGTGGTCGCCAACATACCACCGAAGATTACGTATGCCATCATCAATAAGCCAACGATCACAACAGCGATGTTATAGTTCAGACCAAACAATAATTTGATTAACTGACCTGCACCCACCATTTGAGCAATCAAATAGAATGCAACAACAACCAATGAACTAAATGCTGCTAAGGTACGGACTGGCTTCTCATCTAAGCGGAAAGAAACCACGTCAGATAAATTGTATTTACCCAAGTTACGTAAACGCTCTGCAACTAAGAATAATACAATTGGCCAACCCACCATGAAACCAAGTGAGTAGAGTAAGCCATCAAAACCTGAACTAAAAACAAGTGCGGAAATACCCAAGAACGATGCTGCCGACATATAGTCACCCGCAATCGCCAAACCATTTTGGAAACCGCTGATACCACCGCCTGCCGTATAGAAATCACTAGCATTTGTTGTCTGTTTTGCTGCCCATTTAGTAATAAACAGCGTAAAACCCACGAAGATCATAAACATAATGATCGCGTGCCAGTTGGTTGCTTGCTGCTCTGCTGCTCCAAGGTCTGGTCCAGCGTAGGCGATTCCAGAACTCACCAAGCTTGTGAGAGCGAAGAGTTTCGCTTTTATTGACGTCCCTTTCATCTCAGTGCATTCCTTTTTCATGTGTGATCGCCTCAACTTCCTTGAGAGCCTCTTCATTTAAACGGTCTAATTTATTGTTGGCGATATATGAATACACACCACATAACAAAAAGGACAACACGATAATGCCCAAACCAAGAGGCATCCCCCATGTTGTTACACCACCGCTAAATGAACTTGCTAGAAATTCTTTGTTGTAGCCAACTAAAAGCATAAAGCCGACGTAGATAAACAACATGATTGCTGTTAATGTCCAACTTAAAGTACGCTTCTTGCTCACCATCTCTTGAAACTTTGGATTACGTAGAATTCGTTCTACCTGTGAATCATCCATAACCGACTCCTTATTTTTGTGTCCAACCATGGACCCCTTTTCAAATGGGATTTTTCATAATTAAAGTTAACAAGATTATGCTTGACTCGTAACTTAGACTTTGGTCTCTAAATGCACATCTCAACTCATCATGCAAGCGAAGCATCGGGTATGATAAAAAATGGAATTTGAACACGTGGGCAATATGAACAGTTGGCTTATTATCGGGGTACTCGCCCTCTATATCGTGCTACTTTTCGGCTGTGCTTTCTTCGGTGAAAAACACGCTAGCCGCTTGAGTCCACGTGGTCGTATGCTGTTGTTTAGCCTAACGCTCGGCGTGTATTGTTCATCTTGGACGTTTTATGGTGCTACAGGCGCTGCTGTTCGAGAAGGTGTTATTTTCCTCCCGATTTATCTGGGTCCTTTGCTATTTATTTGGTTTGGCTACGATATTTGGAAACGGTTGGGACGTATTCGCCAATACCATGCCATTTCATCTATTGCCGATTTTGTTGCTGCTCGTTACGGTAAAAGTGGAAGTTTGGCTGCACTCGTCACGATTTTAGCAGTCATTGCTATTGTTCCTTATTTGGCATTGCAATTACGTGCTATTGCACTCAGTGCATCGGTCATTCTAGAACAAAATGCACACGTCACTACGACAACAAACAGTGTGTTAATGCTGACAGCCCTTTTGGCTATTTTGGCAATGATTTTCGGAACACGACATATTGCACACACGGAACAGCATGGCGGTTTGATGCTGGCGGTTGCCTTTGAATCCTTTGTGAAATTATTCGCCCTCCTCTGTGTTGCAGGATTTTTCTTATTGCAATCGCCTGAAAATATTAAACAAGTCAGCAACGATGTCAGTCAACATTTTCATGACTTACAACAAGTTGGCGTTCCAGAAACCTTTTGGGTGCAAACGCTACTGGCTGGTTTAGCCATGATTTGTCTGCCTCGTCAGTTCCACGTTGCAGTGGTTGAGTTACGCGATGAAAAACATATCCGTGGTGCTCGACGTTGGTTTGCAGCGTATTTGATTTTGACCATCATCGCGATTATTCCTATCGCAAGTTGGGCATTACACTCATTGCCTGAATCATTGGGCACACCTGATATTGCGGTGCTCGCACTACCGCTCAGTTATCAACAAGAATGGCTTACATTACTGGCATTTCTAGGCGGATTTTCGGCTTCTACAGGAATGTTATTGGTTGCATCTGTGGCACTTTCAATCATGCTTAGTAATGATTTGATCATGCCTGCACTTTGGCGATTTAAGATCATTTCTCGTCAAGATCAACAACTGCCACGTGTTTTGAAATTAACTCGTCGGATTAGTATCGTTGGTGTCATGCTGCTCGGCTTTTTGTTTTTCCATTTTTTCAATGATATCGACCAACTATCAGTTTTTGGCTTACTCGCTTTTAGTGCAGTTGCACAATTTTCACCTGCTTTGATTGGTGGTTTGTACTGGCGAGGAGCTAGTCGTCAAGGAGTATACGCGGGACTGATTGTTGGCTTTGTGATGTGGAGCTATACACTGTTATTCCCAACAGTTTTACGTAGTCTTCCTGAGCATTATCAAAATTTTGCTCAACATTTATTGCTGTTTGGTCCTTTTGATATTAATAGCTTACGCCCAGAAGCATTATTAGGTTTTGAATCTTTTGTTCCATTAACACATGGTGTTTTATGGTCTTTAGGACTAAATATCGCCATGTATATTTGGGTTTCACGCTTGTACCGCCCAAGTATTGCTGAACAAATTCAGGCTGAAAGTTTCTTTTATTACGAAAGCAAACCTCTACCTTCAGCACAGACTTCAACAGATCTCAGTGATTTACATCAAAATGCCGCACGATTAAAAGTCGGTGACCTACTCGCTCTCGCGAAAAGAATTACAGGTGAAAAACCGACAATCCAAGCCTTCCAGCAATTTTGTGAACAAAATCATGTGGTTTTAAATGAAAATCATGTCGCAAATGGGATGTGGTGGCGTTTTACTGAACAATATTTAGCGGGGATCATTGGTGCAGCATCGGCACGAACATTATTGACCACTGCTTTGATCAATAATGGTTTAGCTTTAGGTCAAGTCGCCAATATCTTAGACCAAGCCTCCCAATGGCAGCGTTTCAACCAAAACTTACTGATGACCATGATTGATCATATGACTCAAGGGGTGAGTGTGGTCGATAAAAATATGTGTTTAGTTGCATGGAACAATCAATATCTAAAACTGTTTGATTACCCTAAAGATTTAGTTTATGTCGGCTGTCCAATTGCTGATCTTATACGCTATAACGCCGAACGTGGTGAATGTGGTCCAGGACCAGTTGAGGAACATGTTCGTAAACGTATTCATTGGATGAAAGTTGGAAGTGCTCATGAATTTGAACGGATTCGTAAAGATGGTCTTGTGATTCAAATGCGTGGTAATCCAATCGAAGGTGGTGGTTTTGTCACGACTTTCGCAGATATTACGGCGTTCCGTGAAAATGAAGCTGTTTTAGAAGAAAGAGTCCGTGATCGTACCCGACAGCTTGCAGATGCATTGACAGAACAGCAATTAGCACTTGAACAAGCCGATAAAGCCAATCAATCCAAAAGTCGATTCTTGGCTGCCGCAAGCCATGACTTATTACAACCGATGCATGCGGCACGACTGTTTAGTACTGCACTTGAGCAAAGTATTGATAATCCAGATGATCAACTCACCCTTCAACAGCTAGACCGTGCACTCTATGGTGCAGAGAGTATGTTATCCGCACTTTTAGATATTGCTCGCCTCGAAGGTGGAACCATTCAACCGAAGCGTCAAGCCTATTCATTACATGATTTATTGAGTGATCTCGAATTGCAATTTAAATCCATCGCAGCTCAACGCAATATTCAACTCAAAGTGCATGACACTAAGTTTTGGGTAGATACTGATCCACAATGGATGCGACGAATAATCCAAAATTTTGTCAGCAATGCATTACGTTATACTGCTCAAGGTCGTGTTGTAGTAGGTGTATTACGTTCAGCTCAACGTCCGAATCATATTCGAATCGGTGTGTGGGATACAGGACCTGGTATCAATGAACAACAACGCGTAAAACTTTTCCAAGAGTTTGAACGTTGTGGACATACTTCACCATGGGGTGAACAAGGACTTGGTTTAGGTCTAGCGATTGTGCAACGTATGACGAGCTTACTAGATTTTCCTGTTCAAGTTTATTCTGAGTTGGGTAAAGGTTCTTGTTTTATGATTGAAGTACCTCTAGCAGAAGCTCCAAAAATCCAAGTCGCCTCACCACAAATGACCGCCTTACAACATACGGCTTATAAAGTTTTATGTTTAGATAATGATGAAACGATTTTGGAAGGTATGCGGACTTTACTCAGCAAATGGGGTTATCAAATCTTTACTGCCACTGAACCAGCAGAAGCATTAGAGCTGATCCAACATGAAGATATTCAGGTTTGGCTGATTGATCAACATTTAAATCATGATCAACGTGGACTCGATTTTATCAAACAGCATCGCCCTGCCCACATTCCTGTTGCACTCATCACTGCAGATTCTGACCCAGAGTTACCGCAAAAACTTAAACAACAGAATATCGTCTTACTGAAAAAACCACTAAAACCAGCAGGTCTGCGTTCGTGGCTTTCGGGGTTAAAAATTATGCCGATGCACAAAAATTAAGTTAGAAGGGTCAAACGCCCATTAATGATCAGTGACTAGCATAATATTTTTAGATATAGGCAGAAGTGATCAACAAAAAGCATTTTGGTTGCTAAAAAATTGACCAAAATGCTCAAACAGTAGTTGACTATGGCAAAATAAACCACTTACATTAGTGAACGTTTGTACACTTACTTACAATTACATATATCATTGATTTTAATTATTTTTATAACATAAAAACCCATATCTACAACTTTAGTCGTATTCTACTTGCTTTTTAAATCACGCATAAATTGATCAAATTGCAAGAAACCAATGCATCAATCCTTTGGTTTCTTACTCTCGCCAAAAAGGACATTGATCATGAATAGCAATACAGCCACTTCAGAGCATACCGCATTACAATTTTATCGCCAATATAGTGCGAATGCGCTACTTCCAAAACTTGACTGGCAACAAATTTTCGAACAAAGCAAGCTCAGTGAATTACACACTCGTGCATTAAACACACTGTATCAAGCTGCTGTTCCTCTAGCGCTAAAAGTGTTTCACGAACTGAATTTTGATGTTTTTGCACCAGCTGCATATCATCCACAAGGTTTAGGGCTTTTTGATAAATTAGCTCAGCAAGAAGAGAATCTAGTTAAAGCCTTGGAAAATGAATCTGCACATTTAGATCACGATACACGCCATCAAATGTGGAGCATGCTACTTCGTGGAGGTGCAGTTCTCGTCTTTAAAGCATGGTTAGGGCACGTTAAAACAGGTACACATCAACTCGATAAATCACAATTTGATGAATTGACCGATTTACTGTTTATCAAAACACGTCCTTTAGAGCTTGCACAACGACTCAAAGTCGATGCGAATGCAGACTTAGACCATGTATTCCTGATGTATGAAAATGACGTATTTTTAGATCATTTTAATAGCTTAGAAACTGCTGCTTTATTTGTAGATTTAGGGGTTTACGATGCAGCATTCTTAAGTTTAAGAGATGATCGCGTTGCAGAATATCTCAAAGCTAAAGGCTATGTGACCCAAGAACAAATTGATGACCTACAATGTGCTTTAAATCCGTTGTATTGCGATAGTTTGATGCCAAAACAAGATTGTTTGGCTTAACTGCAAAATAAAACAAGGTGGAATTCCCACCTTGTTTTTTTATTCCTTAGAACTTCATACTCATACGCATCCAATAATTACGTCCAATATTATTGAATTGCTCATTGGCAGCATAACCAAACATCGAAGCGCCTGCTTTATTTAAGTGCTCTGTATAAGCCTTATCTAAAACGTTATCAATCCCGACTGAAACATCGACTGCATCAGTTAGCTTATAAGTTCCATTTACAGCTAGGGTATCGAATGCTTTACTTTCATTCATATCATAACCAACCACATTCCCTTCATTGAGACTGATACGATCCTGTTTTGCAACGGCACGCCATAGCAATCCTAGACTATATTTTTCATCCACATAACGAAGATTCATACGCGCTTCAAAAGGTGCTATCTGTGGCAAAGCACGATCATCTGACCTATTTTCACCCCACGCATACATTGCTGAAATATCTGCTTGGAAATGATCATTAAATTGATAACCTACCCCAGCCTCTGCCCCAGCAATTGTGGCATCAACATTACGCGCAAGTGGTTTTCTTTTATCTGTTGTATTGTATTCAAGTAGGATGAAATCTTTGATTAATCCAGCATAAACTGATGCCCAAGTACTCCATGCACCATGCTCTGCTTGCAAACCGAGATCCAATTGTGCAGTGCGTTCATTGTTCAGATTGTCTAGATTATCCACCATTTTATATGTGGTTTTACCCATCATATCTGTGGAACCTACACCATGATCTGTCGTGGTGCTATATAACTCCCAAAAGTCAGGTGTACGCTCCACATATCCCAAACCTAGATAAGTCTTTAAACCATGTTCTGGGAGACTCTTTTCCAAGCGTACAAATCCACTTGGTACAGTATCTTTACGATTTTTAGCATTTTGCAGATTGTCTATTTTGATTTGATCGACACGCACTCCTGCTACGACTTTTTGATCTTGATCAATCGCATAAGTCCACTCACTAAATGCACCATAAGATTGAAACTTCAAGTCTTCCGCATAAGGCATGTTCATCTTCGGCATGGCATACATCACCATATCGCCACCATGCTTATTCTGTTGCGTGTCTACACCCGAAATCACGCTAAATTTGTCCCAATCGGTTGTTACTGCTAGACGTGTATTTAAGGTACGACGATCAACACGCATCGACATTTTGTTCGGTACAGTCATCTCCATACCGTGCATTTTCATCGTGGTCATCGGAGGTGTGCGTAGACTAAAATTATCCATCACATGATCGTTATAACTGTAATCAATCTGTGCTTGAAGCTTCTTAATCACCTCACTGATATTCTTTTGTTCCGCATGCAAAGCTAAACTTTCGCGTTTAAATTGCGAACCATCCATAGTACGACCTGCATATGCCGCTTCGCCATCTGCTTTACCCGCACGAAACTCTAACCAAGAATCTTCTGAAGGCTTCCAGCCTAAGGCAAGATCGGCATTCCAGCGCTCCCAATTTGAATGAACCGTCTGACCATCACCATCTTGATAATCATTTGAGACAGAACGATTAGCATTTAATCGCGCATATTTGCTCTCATCCCCAATCGCAGCCTCTACATTATGATCGAGTCTCCCATATGAACCGATCAAGACGCTCGCTTGTCCACGATAAGGCTGATCTTTACTCAAATTCTCTGGTTGGCGCTCAAAAATCACCGTTGCTGCAGAGCCAGGCGTTGCGTATTGAACAGTTTGTGGACCTTTCACTACCGTAATTTTGTCAAAACTTTCAGGCTGAATATATGAAGTCGGAGCATCCATTCGTTGTGGACAAGCACCTAAACTCTCGCTTCCATCCACAAGCATTTTTATCCGAGAACCAAACATTCCTCTAAATGTAACATCACCATTCGTTCCACCATTTTTGATGGCACTAAAGCCTAAGATGCTTTGCAAATAATCAGCACCATCAGTTGCTGGTACAGGTTGTATGGGTTGTTTAGGATCAGCTTCAATGACTAAACCATTATTTTGGTTCGGTTGTTGAGCAGTCACAACAATAGGTGCAAGCTTTGCTTCAACACGTTGCTGAGTCGATAAATCTTCAGAATTTGCCCAAAGTAAGCTCGAATTTGAGGCAGCAAGAATCGCAACCGTTAAGGGTTGTAATAAAAATTTAGGCTGTGCCATGAGATGTCTTCTCTTAAAACATAAATAAAACGGGCTTAGAGTTCATACAAACCCTAAGAAAAAGTGCTTTGATTTATGCGAAAACAGGTGGGGCTCGCCCTTGTGGCAATAGAAAAAGTCGTTGTAGTGCAAAATAAACATGGTGAAATGTTTGCTGAAATGCGACTAAACGTACTTGAACGCGAACTAAAATTTCTTTGACACCAACATCAGGCGGCAATACTAAATTGGCATATACCGTACAGTACTGACATTGATGATTGGGATCGTGATGATCGTGCGAAGATGTAGATGCGGGTGCTTGTTCGAGTTGATGTGAATGGTGATGAGCATGATGCTGTGATTGACTTTGCTCAGCTTGTACCTGAGGTAACAGTAAAGCTTTGGTAATCGTTTCACAGACTGGTGCGATTTGATATTGCTTCGGCAGTAGAGGCTGCAAAAACACCGCAATCTGCAAACAGACTGCGGTAAATGCGAATAATAAACCGCTGCGAAACAATAATGGCATCACGAAAAACCAACGATGAGCTTAGCGCTTCACGGCAACTTTCTCTTTTTCACGCTGGCGTACTACTTTCTCAACCTTTTCACGCGCACGCTGACGTTTTAATGGCGATAAATAATCAACAAAAAGTTTGCCATTTAAGTGATCCATTTCATGTTGGATACAAACTGCGAGAAGTTCGTCAGCTTCTAACTCAAATGCTTGACCATCAAGGTTAATTGCTTCAATTTTTACACGTGACGGACGCTCAACTTTGTCGTATATTTGAGGCACAGAGAGACAGCCTTCTTCGTACGGCTGAGTCTCTTGAGTCAGTGGAGTGACTTTGGGGTTAATGAACACCATCGGTTGATTTTTCTCTTCAGAAAGGTCCATGACAATAAGCTGAATATGATGATCAACCTGAGTTGCCGCTAAACCTATACCCGGTGCCTCGTACATGGTTTCTAACATATCTGCTGCAAGCTGACGAATATCATCAGTGACTTCTTCGACTGGCTTGGCAATGGTACGAAGACGGGGATCAGGAAAACTTAAAATAGGTAATAAGGCCATACTGTTCCTCATTTATGCCATTGATCAGAAAACCAACTGAAGGGAATGCTTGATCAAAAAATTGTGTGTAAAGTCGTTATTATAGCGCAACTACACACATAATTTTTAGGAATTATGATAATGAAAAAGGTTTTAAACGGCATACACTCATTTCATGCCTTGGGGTTAAAAAAACAACTGATTGCTGTTGCCATCTGTGCAGGATTAGGCATGACGGTAAATATAACGCATGCAGCAAGCCCTAATGTTAGCCCACCCTCTGTCAAAGCTGGGGCACCACATGTCTATGTAGTGAAAAAAGGCGATACCCTTTGGGATATCTCAGGCAAGTTTTTAAGTAAACCATGGCGCTGGCCAGAAATTTGGGCAAGCAATAAACACGTTAAGAATCCTCACTGGATTTATCCAGGTGACCGCTTACTACTCTGTAGTTTGAATGGCAAACCGTTAATCGGTAAAGATGAAGGTGACGGCTGTGACGGTATTATTCGTCGTTATACAGGTGGCGGAACAACTTTACGTCCGCAAGTACGTATCGAAGCATTGAACAATAGTGTGCCCGTTATTCCATTAGCTCATATTCAACAATGGTTAGAACGTAGTTCAGTATTACCAGCGGATGCGATTGCGAATACCCCTTATATCTTAGGCACAGCAGACAATCGCGTGCTTGCAGGCAAAGGGCAAAGTGTTTACGTCCGTGGTCAAGGTCTAGAAAATGGTCAGCGTTATGGCGTTTACCGTGAAGGTGAACCTTACATCGTGGTCGATGAGCAAGGCAAAAAACAAAACCTAGGTGTTGAATTACTTCAAGTCGCATCTGGTGTTGCTGTGCGCAATGAAAACGACATTACTACGGTTGAACTCACTGATAGCTATAACGGCGAAGTTCGTCGTGGTGATCGCGTGATGCTTGAACAAGAGGCAATGTTGCCAACCTTATTCTATCCTATCGATGCAAAACAAGTACGCGATGGCGGTAAAGTGATTCGTGTATTAGGATCGATTGGTACAGCCGCAAAAAATGGTGTTGTCACTGTTGATCGTGGTACTGCTGATGGCGTTGAAATTGGTCAAGTCTTTAGCACCTACCAAGAGGGTGAGATCGTACAAGATCCAAAAACTAAAGAGAAAGTTAAATTACCTGGACAATATGTGGGTAGCTTGATGATCTTCAAGAGTTTTGATCGTATCAGCTATGCCTACGTTTTAGAAAGTGAACTACCAATCAAGGTCGGTTCAAACATCCAACCACCACGCTTGGATGACTAAGAACAAACTATGTTGAATCAATTATCACCCCACCACTCCCATACCGTGTTGGTGTGGTATTTGGTTCAACATTCCCTATCCAGCTTTCACAAAATTCTGAAACATTTTGGAAGTTGTGAACAAGCAACACAAAGTCACCGATTCTCTGAGTGGTATCAACTCGGTTTACATGCAAACCATCTAAAACGCTTAGAAGAATTTCAAAGCACACAAGGTCAAAAACAATTTGAACATATAGTTCAACTGATTTTGAAGCACTGTGACTTTATCCTGACGCCACACGATATTGACTATCCCAAACAACTCATACCTTATGCAGATCATCCACCCATATTATTTGGTCAAGGTCATCTTCAAGCTTTACTGCAACCGCAAATTGCATTAGTGGGGAGCCGAAAACCTAGTCCACATGGTCGCCAAGTGGCTTATGATTTTGCTTATTACCTTAGTGAGAAAGGATTTTATATTACCAGTGGTCTTGCACATGGGATTGATGAAGCTGCTCATCGCGGTGGCTTAGCACATCATCGAAGTATCGCTGTCACAGGTACTGGGTTAGATACCGTTTATCCCACTCAAAATAAACCATTGGCACAACAAATTGCTCAATCAGGTGCCATCATCACAGAGTTTCTTCCTACGACACTCCCATTACAACAACATTTTCCACGACGAAATCGGATTGTTAGTGGCTTAAGTTTAGGTGTCTTAGTGGTTGAAGCAGCACTAAAAAGTGGATCTTTGATTACGGCGAATGAAGCAGCCAATCAAGGTAAAATGGTATTTGCTATCCCTGGTCATATTTACAGTGAATACCATCAAGGCTGTCATCAACTAATTCGTGAAGGGGCTGTTTTGGTCGATCATCCTGAACAGATTATTGAAGATTTAGCATTACCAACACATTGGCAGACCCAACAACACACTAAAGATGCTGTAGAACAGCACTCAACACTTCCACCACATTTGATTAGCTTGTATCAGAATTTAGATTGGATTGGACAGGATTTAGATTTACTCAGCCAACGCTATCCAGCACCAATCTCTGAAATCACATCTCAATTAATGGAATTAGAGTTACTAGGTTTGTGCATACAACAAGGTGGTCGCTATTTACGTTGTCGTCCAATCCATTAAACTATAGCCAATCTTTTCTGTTAGTACCTACCTAGACATGATTACAAACTCGATTGCTGAAGCCGCTGATTGTCTAAAACAAGGACAAGTCCTCGCCTATCCAACAGAAGCCGTTTGGGGTTTGGGCTGTGATCCTTTTAATCAACAAGCATTTCAAGACATTCTTGAGTTAAAACATCGTCCAGTTGAAAAAGGCGTGATTTTATTAGCTGGGCATCTAGAACAAGTAGAACATCTACTACAGAACCTAGAATCCAGCCTCCGCAACCAAGTGATTGCCAGTTGGTCAAATCGTCAAGAGACCGAACGTGCCACAACATGGCTACTTCCAGCCGACCAACATATCCCGACTTGGATTAAAGGACAACACCCTTTGGTTGCTGTTCGTGTAACAACACATCCTTTGTGCGTAGAGCTATGTGATTCATTTGGTGGATTTATCGTATCGACAAGCGCAAATCCCGCAGGCTTAACTCCAGCAAAAAGTTTAGAAGAAGCACAAGCTTATTTTGGTTCATCTCTGCATTATCTAGATGGTAAATTAGGCTTGAGCCAAGAACCAAGTCGTATTCTAAATGCACTAACAGGTGAAGTGATTCGCGCTTAATTACATGAATAGCAGATAAAAAAAAGCTCAGTTATATAGGGATAACTGAGCATAAAAAGGATGTGTATCATCACATCCAGAGGGTTCGCAAATTTGGTAAGCAACTCATTCATTCTAAAACGAATCATCTTGCTGTGTTGAGTATTATGGATCAATCATTCATCTTATACAAATATATTATTTATCTAACAAAAAAAGTGAAAAGCGTACCTTTTTTGTCAGTTTTAAAGATCTAATAAAAATATATTTTTATTTTTATTGATCTTTTTCAGAATCACAAATGAGGCACTCCTTTAAAATATATTTGTAAATCATATAGAAAGAATAAACAGTTAATAAAAAAATTACGTTCGTTTGTTGCTCTTTTAAGCAAAACCATCTCATTTATACGCAACTAAGTCGCCGTTTCCAACTGTGATTGAACAACTTTTTTTGTCTTTTTTTGAGCCAAAATAATCCCTATGAGAATCATTATACCGCCAACCGAGTGATAAATTGTCCATTGTTCAGCCAACCAAACACTGGCTATCACTGCCGTAAATACTGGCATAAGATTCATAAAAATACTGGTTCGATTTGGGCCAATCGCTTGTACTGCCACCATCCATAACAAGGGAGCAATCAAAGATGGAAACATACCAGCATAAAGCACACTCATGGCATTCTCTGCATCAATCGCATCCAAGCCTAAATATAATAAAAATGGGACGTGATATAACAATGCAAACCCTATTTGTACATATAGACTGGTCATCAAGGGTAACTGGACTTGCCATTTTTTGAGAAACACCCCATAAAATGCATAGAATCCTACCGCAATCACCATGACAGCATCTCCCCAATGCCCACCTTGAGCAAACAAACTAGAAAGCTGACCTTGGCTCATCACATAGATCAATCCAGCAAAGGACAATAAACTACCAACGATCGCAAAACGATTAGGTTTATCCTTTAAAATCAAATATGAAATAAATATAGTAAAAATGGGAACAAATGCATTGACGATGCCCATATTGGTCGCCGTCGTATAATGTGCCGCAGTATATGAGAGACCTTGATATAACACCATACCAAAAGCACTTAACACAGCTAAACGTCCAATCAAAGGTCGAATCAAAGCACGTTGTTGCCAAACTTTGGGCAGCATGAATGGCGTCAGGATAATAAAAGCGACAAACCACCGATAAAAACTAATACTGGCAGGTGAAATATAATCTGCAACATAACGAGTCACCGCAATGTTCAATGACCAAATGAAAACAGCAATGAGAGGTAAGATAAACACCCATTTTTGATATTTGCTTAGCTGACCCATCCACTTTCCCGCATTTTCTAAGTAATGCGAATATTTTGAAAGATGTCTAAATCAATTTAAATATCGTATTTCAGACATTTATATCGCTGTTTAGACATCAAATTTAGAATAAGTCCCAGCTACGCATTGCGTGTTCAACCACCTTATGCAGTTGTTGAACCGTTGCACCATCTCGTGCTTGCACAGTCAATCCTTGTAAGACTGTTGCATAGAAATCTGCTATCTCTTGTAGAGAGGTAGACTGAGCAATGTCACCATTTTCTACACCTTGTTTTAAACGCTCAAGCATTTTTTGTTTGGTCTTCAGGCGCTTTTCAAGAATAGTATGCTGCACTGTCTGCGCATGATCAGAACAATTCATGGTAGCAACGACAAGCATACAACCTGTAGGTTTATTGGGTTGAACCAAACGTTGTACATTGTCATAAAGAAATAATTCAAATGCGACTTTGGCAGTTTTCGCCTCTAAGAAAATCGCTTCAATTGGACATGCTTCATGAGCCAAATAGTAGTCGATACACTTATAAAAAAGTCCCACCTTATCACCAAAGCTACTGTATAAACTGGGTGCAGTTAACCCTAAAGCTTGAGTTAAATCACTCATCGATGTCGCTTCAAAGCCATGTTCCCAAAACAATAGCATGGCTTTTTGTAAGGCTTGTTGTTCATCAAAACACTTTGGGCGACCACGTTTCTTTTTAAGGCTATTATCACAAGGCATTAGGTGAGATTCATGCGTATCTTTCATAAAAGCCATAGATATTTTCATAACGATCATTATTAAATTAATTGACGCATCTATTTTCATTTTATAACGATCGTTATAAAAATTTAACCAGTATTCGAAATTTTATTGTTATGCATCTAACAATAAAGGAATTTTATATGGAAAACTCTTACTCTCCCGAATCTAGTGGCGCATCATCAACGAAAAATCAAGGGAGTTGGTATGCGATTCTCGCAGTCGCGATCGGCGCTTTTGCACTGGTGACCAGTGAATTTCTCCCTGTAGGTGTACTCAACAGTGTTGCAGCTGATTTGAATATTTCTATTGGCACAGCGGGTTTGATTATCACTCTACCAGGCGTCATGGCAGCATTTGCAGCACCCCTTCTCCCGATATCAGTGAAACAACTAGATCGTCGTTATGTCTTAATTCTACTGACTGCGATCATGGTGATAGCAAATACCATTACTGCATTTGCTGAGCGTTTTAATATCCTCTTACTGAGTCGGTTAGTATTAGGAATTGCAATTGGAGGCTTTTGGGCAACAGCAATTGCTTTGAGTGGCAAACTTGCTCCTGCTCATCTGCCCATCGCTAAGGCAACCGCAGTCGTCATGGCAGGTGTAACCTTTGCAACGGTATTAGGCGTTCCTATAGGCACATGGCTCAGCGAGTTCTACGGATGGCGGAGCGCATTTGGAATAACGGCAGCGATTGGCTTAATCGTCCTCTTATTACAAATCATCTTCTTACCCAAATTAAATCCTGAATCTGCTATTCACCTGCGTGATCTTCCTGCGCTGTTAAGAATACCCAAAGCACGTAGTGGCATGTTGATTGTACTCTTGATTGGTTTAGCACATTTCTGTGCCTATAGTTATTTAGCCCCTTCTTTAAAAATATCGCAGGTTTTGATGGCACCACCATCAGTTCTCTCCTTTTACTTTATGGAATTGCTGGTGTATTTGGGAATGCATTCGCAGGTTATAGTGGCAATTTAAATGTTCGCTATACGCTTGCTTTTGTTGGTTTCTGCTTTGCAATTGTGTTCTTTGGCTTCCCAATATTTGCAGTGCATGAACTGGGTGCTGTCATCCTCACCGCACTTTGGGGTTTTGCCTTTGGAGCTTTTCCAACTTCCGCGAATATTTGGATGTTTGTTCATGCACCCAATGCTGTTGAAAAAGGAATGCCTCTATTTGTTGGCATGTTCCAAGTCATGATTGCTGTTGGCTCATTATTAGGCGGTTATGTCGTTGATCACTTCAATGAAAATATCTTAATTTATGGTGTAATTAGCTTTGTGGCTTTAGCCTTGATTAGCATTTTTACTTTAGCCAAAGGCTTAAATAATCCCAAAGTCACTTGTGAAAATAAAAAAGTTGAGAATCCAAATGAAGTTTGACGGTACCCAACAATTTCCATTCTTAACTGGTATAGAGGTGCATGAATTTCTCTATCAAAAGAATGACGTTGTTAGTCCTCACTCTTCACTTTGGGGTGACTTTAATTTTAGTTTAAATGGAACACTAGAGTTTGATATTGAAGGAAAATATTATTTATCACCGCCAAGCTATGGGCTATGGCTACCACCACGCACAGAACACCAATCACTGCCTGTTGAACATGAAATTCATTATATTTGCATCCGACTTCATCCTCGTTTCGGAGATGCATTAGGCGATGTCTGCCGCTGTTTTAGTATTCAACCTTTTTTTCGCTCTTTGGTCATTCAAATTCTAGAGCAACAAAAGCAAAATCCTGCGCCTGAATATCTTGAACATTTATTACAAGTGTTATTCGATCAACTAAAGAAAGCCCCAGCGTATACACATTATTTGCCGCAAAGCACGCATCCAACCTTAGCTCCGATCCTCGATCAACTTGCGAATCCTGAATTATTTCATATGAGCCTACAACAGATCTTACAGCACTTTACATTCAGTGAACGTCATCTGTTTCGCCTCAGCCAACAAGAGTTACAGCTATCTTTAGCAGAATGGCGCAATCGAGCTAAGATCATCTATGCGATCAATCAAATTCGCCAAGGGATGACCATTAAACAACTTGCGTTTTCTCTGGGTTATCAACACAGCTCAAGTTTTATCGAATTTTTTAAACGCTATACGGGACAAACACCTATTCAACTCAAAAATGCATCTACCTAATTCAGCTTTCTTCTTTTGCTCATTATTTGTATTGATTACTATGAATAAGATTGCACTCTGATAAATAAGCAGTTAAAACAAACAAGTCTTGTCACAACAACAAATTAGGACGTATTCCATGAGCCAATCGGTTTATCACATTCCTGTTAAGGATATCAAAGGTCAGGAAGTCGACCTTGAACAATACCAAGGTAAAGTACTTTTAATCGTCAATGTCGCATCTAAATGCGGCTTAACACCCCAATATGAAGGTTTGGAAAAACTGTACCAAGCGAAGAAAGATCAAGGTTTAGAAATCTTAGGTTTTCCAGCAAATAACTTCTTAGAGCAAGAACCTGGCAGTAATGATGAAATTCAGCAATTCTGTTCATTAAATTACGATGTTCATTTCCCTTTATTTGCAAAAATCTCTGTTGCTGGCGATGACAAACATCCACTCTATCAAACACTAACTCAAGCAATCCCTGAACGTATTGGTGAAGGTCCTTGGTGGAAAGATTTAGTTGATTATGGTTTAACGCCAAACAATCCGCCTGAAGTTTTATGGAATTTTGAAAAATTCTTGGTAAATAAAAAAGGTGAAATTGTGGCGCGTTTTGCACCAGATATTACAGCGGATGATGAACGCATCGTAAATGCAATTGAAGCTGAATTAGCAAAATAAAATACATAAAAAAGAGCGCTTGAGAGCGCTCTTTTTTATGATGAGTAATTAGGATTACGCCAGCATCAAATCTCATAACTCATTTTGATGGGTTGTATCTGATACGATGGCATAGAAACTGAAGTATTAGTTTTCTGCTTGCTTAGATTTGGAAAATCATGCCCCATTTGAGTCATCTTTTTATATTGATCTAATACAGTATTCAATTGATTAAGACGTTGCTTCAACTCAATCGACATAAACTGATCTGATTGTGCTAATGCCACCCAGCCTGCTTGCACTTTGCGTTTGGGATTGTCATGTGTCAATTGTTGCTGCATCCATTCATACAACTTTAACGCTCGATGATGCGCTTCAAACTTATAGGCAAACAGCAAAGTAGAAAGAGACAGCTCAGGTATCTGTCCCATCAGCTTCATTTCAATTTGTCTGAGTTGGTAGGCATATAAATCAATCCGATACTTGAGTAGGTCGTGAGTAAACCATTCCGCAAAATCAATCAACAAATCCATGACTTGGTTTCTTTGCGCTATGATTTGTTGTTTCTCATGATCCGATTTGGTTTGTTCTTTATTCTGAACACGCCAAGTTCGATAAATTGCCAGTCCTCCAACAAAAAAAGCACCGATCGAACCTGAGACCATCCCACCAATTGCTGCTCCTAAAGCCAAACCATTTTTCATAGTAGAGTTAGACGATTTGTATTGCAGAAAAGGGCGTACTGTTTGTCTAGTTTGTACTTTATTAAAATTACGATAGACGGCAAAACCCGTATTCATTAAAGGAATTGGTAAAAAATCCTCACGTCCAACGACTTGCTGTAAGCTTTGCTGAGCAGTGCGTTGGACCGACTCATAACTAAGTGCTAAATCAGCAAAAACCGATGGGTATTTTTCTTGCAAATGAGCCAGTTCAATATTCACGATGATTGCAATATGTGGATAGCTCTGCGCAAATTTTTCGACTTTTTCAGTATCAAGCGTGCATTTAACCTGCATCGGTGTACCATCCACAATAAGGTCAAATCCAGCTAAATGTGAATGCTCTACAAACTCAATGCTATGTCCCTGTTGGCTCAAGTTATATGCTACTTGTTGTTTAGCCAAATAAGATGATATCTGCTGCATAGCAGCATCATGATTATAATCAGGTGCTGGAATCTGTTTTAAATTATAAAATGCTTCTGGATCACCCTTTGAAGCAGTGACAAGCGCATCTAAAACCAAAGGATTGATATGAAAATAATTCCAAATAAATCCTAAGCTATGATTAGCAGCGTTAATCCCACTAACAAATTTTAAATCTCGCCCAGTTAATATTTTCTGTAGTGCTGCATTTGCTGCTTTATGGCGATCTAAATGCATAACCACCTCTTGGTTATTAAGCAATTTAGGTGCTTGTTCAATTCTATTTTTATAATAAGGTACAACAAACTCATCAGCCGATAGCCAATGATTTAAAGAATATCCAACGAATTTTAGCTTATGCTGAAGATGTATAAATGGTTTTGGAGATTGCACAATATGCGAGTCGAGATTCTCAGGCAATAATAAGCCTACAGCTCGTCGTGTCAGTTCATCGTGTAGTTTTTGCTGTTGAATCTGATCAAGATTTCCTAGTCGATCCAAAGCTTCAACGATATCACCATGACCATGTTCATTCGAATAATGATTACGATTTAACAGACTTTGAATGTAATCGTAGTGAATATCTTCATGCTGTGTAGGTTGTTGCTGAAATACACGATCATATATTTCTATAGCTGCATGCCAATTTTCCAAACGTACATACAACTTCGCAAGATTCAATTTGATTTCAATAATATCGTATTCATCACACAGTTGTTTCAAAACACTCCGTTTTAATTCACCGTCTTTGCACTCTGATAACTGCAACAAAATCGTTTGAATTTCATTTGAGCTAACTTTTTCTTCTGAATATTGCAAACGAAATGCTAAACACTGCTCTAGCCATGCATTTTTTTGTGCATGGAACTTATAAGCAGGAATAAAGGTCTCTGTAATTAATTGAATTAAACGTAAAGCACAATGAATATCTTCTTTGGTGGAATGACGAAAATTCCAAATCTTGGGTAAAGTAAGATTAAATATTTGTGTGTAAATATTTGCAGTTAAATCAGGTTGGGTGAGCGTTACCAGCTTCAATTGGTCTTTGACAGATAAATGATGCCCTTGTTGTTCGATGCGATCTAAACGCAACTTTAAGACATTACTCGGTAACATATACTTCCTAATTGAATTTTTATAAGATCTATTCGTTATTGCAAATATAGAAAAATCAGCAAGCTCTTACTTCCGATCACTATTGTTAAGCGAGTTGCTAGATTGTTAAATATATCCTTAATTTATGCTTCACGCACAGATTACCAAATAAAAAAAGTTTAAATAAACTAAGCATTATTTTCTTATATCTTTAAGAATATCTATTCTTGATCGTATTGCTACTGAACCTTTTTATAAAGGCAATTGTGATAATTGTCAGATTCATAAAGCCAATCCAAATAAAAAAGCCACCTGACGGTGGCTTTTTCAATCTTAAATCTGCAATTACATTGCACGATTCTTGATTTTACGGATCGTTTCAAGCTGAGCAGCTGTTTCAGCCAACGCAGCAAGTGCAGCAGCAGAATCCAAATCACTCTTTTGATTTGCTAGCAATTGTTCAGCTTGTTTACGAGCTTCCATAATTGCAGCTTCATCCAAGTTGTCTGCACGGATTGCACTATCTGCAAGTACCGTAACAACATGAGGTTGAACTTCTAACACACCGCCAGATACGTAAACAATTTCTTCCGTACCATTTTCCAACTGAACACGAATCGGTCCAGGTTGGAGTAAAGTTACAAGTGGTGCATGTCCAGGTAAAATACCTAACTCACCACCCGCACCTTTTGCGATTAACATCGTAACTTGTCCAGAGTAAATAGACTCTTTAACACTTACGACATCACATTGCATAGTCGCCATGAGATGATCTCCTTAAATTAGAGTTTCTCAGCTTTAGCAATCACTTCGTCAATACCACCAACCATATAGAACGCTTGTTCTGGGATGTGATCGTATTCACCAGCTAATAGACCTTTAAAGCCACGAATAGTTTCTTTAAGCGGTACTAATTTACCAGGAGCACCAGTAAATACTTCAGCTACGTGGAATGGTTGAGAGAAGAAACGTTGGATTTTACGCGCACGGTAAACAACCAATTTATCTTCTTCAGCTAATTCATCCATACCCAAGATTGCGATAATGTCTTTAAGCTCTTTATAACGTTGCAATACGTTCTGTACAGAACGTGCAATTTCATAATGCTCTTGACCAACAACCAATGGATCTAACTGACGTGAAGTTGAGTCAAGTGGATCGATCGCTGGATAAATACCAGAAGATGCGATGTCACGGCTCAATACTACTGTTGCATCTAAGTGAGCAAACGTTGTTGCAGGTGATGGGTCAGTCAAGTCATCCGCAGGTACGTATACAGCTTGGATCGATGTGATCGAACCAGACTTAGTAGACGTAATACGCTCTTGAAGAACACCCATTTCTTCTGCAAGTGTCGGTTGGTAACCTACCGCAGATGGCATACGACCTAACAATGCTGATACTTCAGTACCCGCAAGTGTATAACGGTAGATGTTGTCGACGAATAATAATACGTCACGACCTTTACCATTTTCGTCTTTTTCATCACGGAAGTATTCAGCCATAGTCAAACCAGTTAACGCTACGCGTAAACGGTTACCTGGTGGCTCGTTCATCTGACCGTAGACCATTGCTACTTTGTCAAGAACGTTAGAATCTTTCATTTCGTGATAGAAGTCGTTACCTTCACGAGTACGCTCACCAACACCAGCAAACACAGATAAACCTGAGTGTGCTTTCGCGATGTTGTTGATCAACTCCATCATGTTAACGGTTTTACCAACACCCGCACCACCGAATAAACCAACTTTACCACCTTTCGCGAACGGGCAAAGTAAGTCAATTACTTTAATACCAGTTTCTAAAAGATCAGTAGAAGCTGCTTGTTCAGCATAAGAAGGTGCTTGACGGTGAATCGGCAAACGTTCTTCAGTCGCTACAGGACCTGCTTCATCGATAGGGCGACCCAATACATCCATGATACGACCAAGCGTAGCAGGACCCACTGGAACAGAAATCGGTGCATTTGTGCTAGTTACATTAAGGCCACGTTTAAGACCTTCTGTAGAACCCATTGCGATGGTACGAACAACACCATCGCCAAGCTGTTGCTGAACTTCTAAAGTAGTTTCAGTACCGTCAACTTGGAGAGCGTCATAGATCTTAGGAACGCTATTGCGCTCAAACTCGACGTCGATAACCGCGCCGATGATCTGAATGATACGACCGCTACTCATTGCTGTCTCCTCAATTCAAACTTAATAATGTTAAACGGCAGCGGCACCGCCAACGATCTCGGAAATTTCCTGAGTAATCGCGGCTTGACGCAGCTTGTTGTAAATGAGTTGTAGGTCTTTAATCAATTGGCCTGCGTTGTCTGTCGCTGCTTTCATTGCGACCATACGAGCAGACTGCTCACATGCAACGTTTTCAATCACACCTTGATAAACCATAGACTCGATGTAGCGAACCAACAAACCATTTAACAATTCTTCTGCTTCTGGTTCGTAGATATAGTCCCAACCATAAGTACGGTTGAGATCATCGCCTGCTTGCGCTGGTGCTAAAGGAACAAGTTGTTCTACTTTAGGCTGTTGGGTCATCGCATTGACGAAACCATTTGAAACGAGGTAGATACGATCTAATTCGCCTTTATCAAATGCATCAAGCATAACTTGTACAGAGCCAGTTAACTGCTCCAAACTCGGCGCGTCGCCAAGTTGGGTCGTTGCACCAAGCACTTTACCGCCGTAATTCTTAAAAAACGAAACCGCTTTTTGACCAATCAAAGCAAATTCAACTTCAATTGACTGCTCTTGTTGTGCTTTGACATGCTGCACAACTTTCTTGAACAAGTTAATGTTCAAGCCACCTGCCAAGCCACGATCTGAAGACACCACGATATAGCCAACGCGCTTAACAGGGCGATCAACCATATAACGGTGTTTATATTCAGGATTTGCTTGAACTAAGTGAGCAATTACACGGCGCATATTATCGGCATACGGACGGCCTTGAGCCATGCGCTCTTGCGCACGACGCATTTTAGAAGCAGCTACCATTTGCATCGCGCGAGTAATTTTCTGCGTGCTTTTGATACTAGCTACTTTGGCGCGAATTTCTTTTAAATTTGCCATACGCTTAACCTAGTATTCGAAAGCTCTTTCGAGCTTCCGAAGGTTGATCCGTGAACCAAACTTAACTAAAGATAAACTTAGTAAGTTTGAGTCGCTTTGAAGCTCTCAATACCTGCTTTGAATGCTGCTTCGATGTCTTTGTTATAATCACCAGTTTCATCGATCTGTTGCATTAACGCAGCATGTTCTGAACGGAAGTAAGCAATCAACGCAGCATCAAAGTCTACGATTTTCTTCACTTCAACGTCAGCCATGTAGCCTTCGTTAGATGCATAAACAGATACAGCTTGGTCAGCAATTGAGTAAGGAGCATATTGTTTCTGCTTCATTAACTCAGTTACACGTTGACCATGCTCAAGTTGCTTACGAGTTGCTTCATCAAGATCAGAAGCGAACTGAGCAAACGCAGCCAATTCACGGTATTGTGCTAAAGCAGTACGGATACCACCAGACAATTTTTTGATGATCTTAGTTTGAGCAGAACCACCAACACGCGATACAGAGATACCCGCGTTCACTGCAGGACGAATACCTGCGTTGAATAATGATGTTTCTAAGAAGATCTGACCGTCAGTAATCGAAATTACGTTCGTTGGTACGAATGCAGATACGTCACCCGCTTGAGTTTCAATGATCGGTAACGCAGTTAAAGAACCAGTTTGACCAGTTACTGCACCGTTCGTGAACTTCTCAACGTAGTCAGCTGAAACGCGCGAAGCACGCTCAAGAAGACGTGAGTGAAGATAGAATACGTCACCTGGATACGCTTCACGACCTGGTGGACGACGTAATAATAATGAAATTTGACGGTAAGCAACAGCTTGCTTAGACAAATCATCATAAATAATTAACGCATCTTCACCGCGGTCACGGAAGTATTCACCCATTGTACAGCCTGAGTACGGAGCTAAATACTGCATAGCTGCAGGATCAGCTGCCGCAGCTGCGACAACAGTTGTATACGCCATAGCGCCAGTTTCTTCTAGCTTACGTACAACGTTTGCAATTGTTGATTGTTTTTGACCAATCGCAACGTATACACATTTAATGCCAGAGTTTTTCTGAGCGATGATCGCATCGATCGCCATTGCTGTTTTACCAGTTTGACGGTCACCAATGATCAACTCACGCTGACCACGACCTACAGGGATCATGGTATCAACTGATTTATAACCAGTTTGAACAGGTTCGTCGACAGATTGACGCCAAATTACACCTGGTGCTACTTTTTCAACAGCATCAGTTAGTTTTGCATCAATAGGGCCTTTACCATCAATTGGATTACCCAAAGCGTCTACGACACGGCCAAGAAGTTCAGGACCTACCGGAACTTCTAATACACGACCTGTACAACGAGCTTTTTGACCTTCTTGAAGGCTTAGGTAGTTACCTAAAACAACGGCACCCACTGAATCCTGTTCTAGGTTCAGTGCCATACCAAATAAGCCGCCGTCGAATTCGATCATTTCACCGTACATTGCATCCGCAAGACCGTGAATACGCACGATACCGTCAGATACCATGACGATGGTACCTTCATTCTTAGCGGTCGCGCTGGTGTCCAGATCGCCGATACGCTGTTTAATGAGCGCACTGATCTCGGATGGATTCAGTTGTTGCATTGCGCTATTCCTCAATCTTTTTTAAGTTCAGTCTTTTTGCTGTTACGCAAGAAGACGAGTCCGCATTTTTTCAAGCTTGTTAAGCGCAGAGTCATCTATCACTTGGTCGCCTGCACGAATCACAACACCTGCGATTAACGCTGGATTAACGCTAACAGTCACATGTACAGTTCTGTTAAAACGTTTTTCAAGCGCATGAGCTAAGATATGCTCTTGTGTCGCATCCATTGGAAAAGCAGATTCAATCTCCACTTCCAACGTGTTGTTGTTCTGCGATTTAAGTAATTCGTATTCTGCAGCAATTTCAGGCAATAAAACTAAACGATCGTTATCTGCAAGAAGTGTCAAAAAGTTAGACACTGATTGAGATTGATCTTCACCTAAAACTTTCGCAAAAAGACCTACTTGTTCCGCAGGAGTCAGCTCAGGGCGATTTAAATAAGCGGAAAATGCTTCGTCTTGCACCGCAGCACTGAGCAGTTGTAACGCATTTGACCAAGCGTCAGTTGCATTCTGCTCAGATGCATAAGCAAATGCTGCTTTGGCGTACGGGCGTGCTAACGTCAAGAGTTCAGCCATATTTCGCCTCGCTTATAGTTTAGCAGCCAGCTGAGTCAGCATGGCATTATGAGCTTCTGCGTCAACTTGTTGGTTCAGAATTTTTTCTGCGCCAGCAACTGCCAAAGCAGCAACTTGTTGACGTAATTCTTCGCGAGCAGCATTGATGTCTTGATCAACAGTTTCTTTCGCCTGTTGACGAATACGCTCACCTTCAGCCGCAGCCTGGGTACGCGCTTCTTCTACCAATTGTGCTGCACGACGGTTCGCTTGTTCGATCAATTGAGCCGCTTGTGCTTTCGCTGCATCTAACTCTGCCTTAACTTGTGCTTGCGCATCAGCAAGGTCAGCTTTAGCTTTTTCAGCAGCGTTTAAGCCATCAGCGATTTTACGCTGACGCTCACTAATCGCATTGATTAGTGGTGGCCAAACAAACTTCATGCAGAATGCGACGAACATCGCAAATGCAATTGCTTGACCAATCAATGTGAGGTTGATATTCATTTCGCTATTCCTCAATATGTGGATTTAGGAATTAAGCTATTAACCTACAAATGGATTAGCGAAGATGAAGAACAAGCCAATACCAACACCGATCATAGGCACAGCATCAAGAAGACCCGCGATTAAGAACATACGAGTTTGAAGTTGTGGAGCCAATTCTGGTTGACGAGCAACAGCTTCTAAGAAGCGACCACCTAAAAGACCAAAACCAATCGCAGTACCTAAAGCACCGAAAGCGATCAAGATAGCAGATGCAATTGCAACTAGACCTAAAGTGAGTTCCATGAAAAATTCCTCAGAGGTTAGGTTATTACCAAATTAAACTAAAATTTAAGCCCAACCATCAGGTGATAGTTAGGCAATACCATTAATGCTTTTCGCTTGCCATGCTCAAGTAAACGATGGTCAGCATCATAAAGATAAATGCTTGCAGCGTGATTACAAGAATGTGGAAGATAGCCCAAGGCACAGATAACGCCCACTGGATCCAGAACGGTAATAACGCGATTAAGATGAAGATTAACTCACCTGCATACATGTTACCGAACAGTCGTAGAGCCAACGAAACTGGACGAGCAAGGAAAGTTACTAATTCCAAAATCAAGTTCACTGGAATCAATAACGCTTTTGCAACTGGGTTACTTGGATTAAACGGGTTAAGTGCCAACTCGCCAACGAATCCTCCAACACCTTTTTCACGGATGCTGTAGAACAAGATCAACACAAATACCGACAATGACATACCTAAAGTAATGTTCGGGTCAGTAGATGGAACAACCTTGAAATAAACGTGGTGAGGGTCCATACCAAATACACTTGCACCAATCTGTTGAGCTAGATAAGGAATCCAGTCTACAGGAATCAAGTCCATTGCGTTCATGAGGAAAATCCACACGAAAATGGTCAATGAAAGTGGAGCAATTAAACGTGATTTGCCGTGGAAAGTATCACGAACACTTGAGTCAACAAACTCAATGATCATCTCGATCGCTGATTGGAATTTAGTTGGTACACCTGCATTCGCAGCTTTCGCAACTGTCCAGAACAACAAACAGAAAATAACACCAAGTCCGATAGACCAACCCATTGAATCCAAGTGAATTGCAGTGAACCCCATCGATTGAGCTTCTTCAGCAGTCTCAGCCAATTTCCATGTACCATCAGGCATTTTGCCATAGGTCATATTGGTCAAGTGATGCTTGATATACTCGGTCGAAGTCAGGGCATGTTCTTCAGCAGCCATAAATCACACCTGGTCAATGTCAATCATTAAAAAGAAGTTAAACGAACCATGCGTACTGCAATAATCTCGTTTTTACTTCCAAAAATCTCAAAATGTGCTTTATCCACGTTTTTGTAGACGCGACGCCCAAAACGGCGCGACCCACGACATCGCTTGTACGAGGATAAATCCACTAAACAATGCAACCGGTGACAGCGGTTTAACATTGCTTAAAATTAATATAAAACCAACGATCACAATCGCAAACTTCCCAAGCATGCCTCGATACATGTTTAGCATGACTTGTTTTGATGCTCTGGCACCTGCCGTTCTGAACGACTGCCAAGCAAAATAACAGTGTGCTAACCAACAGACCAAAGCTCCAAGCGCAGCACTTAAAGCAGCAGTTGTATCTTTAATCAGCCAAGCCAATAAAGCTGCCACTGGAATCATACACGCTTGTAAGAAGACCAAAGCTTTTGCTAATCGTCGGTCAATCATGCGACTAGTTCGGCTCATTTTTTACCCACTTACAGCGTAACTGCTTGACAAGTTTTATTGATGATCGTTTCGAATCGCAGGCATTATAGAGTTACACCCCTGAACATGCAATCTTTTCTCGACTTAAGTCTGCTTTTTTCGTTACCATATTTTCTGACGATAGAGTCAACTCAATTAATTTTTTTTCATCATTTTTGCGCACTTAATACGCACTTATCGGTTTTTGAAGCCAATTTTTTCCAAGCAACCACAAAATCATCCTCCCCTCTCATGCTTTCATCTACTGATTCAAAGATAATGGGATTTAGCTTCTGATATTGGCTTGAACTTGCCGAAGTTTCAGCCAATAGGCACATTTTTGACTTTGGTCGACTATCTTTTAAGTACTTTATTTGTGCAGCTGTAGGCGCAATATGCGGATCATCAGTTAATGCTCCAGCAAACTTCAAATTCAGCGCCCGCTCTAAATATTGATAGGCATCATGATAAGACCAATATGGTTTTGCCTTATTAGTACTCTCGTATATTTGCGAAGCCTGTAGCATTTGTTGTGCAAAGTTTTTTGCATTTGACATATATTTATTTTTATTTTCTGGATTTTGCTGTGATCGCAAAGTCGCAATAAAGAAAGCGATACGAACTGCATTATTTGGTTCCAACCAAACATGACTATCCATCGTATTCGCTAAAGCTGCTCCACGTAAACTACGCTGAGGAAGTATCGTTAAAATTCCTGAGTCCAATAAAGCAATCGCTTTTCGATTTTGACCTAAGAGCTTTTCTAAAGGTGCTTCATGTGCCTTGCCTAGCCATATCACTAAAGAGGCATCCTGAATCGCTTTGCGGTGAGCAGGTGTCAATTGAACATCATGTCCAGTTTGATCATTTAAAAGTAATACAGGTTCTTCAATTCCTTGTGTTACTTCCTTAGCGATCAAATAAATTGGATGTGTCGAAACCACTAAACTTTGAGTCCACCCCCATGTACTAAACATTGAAAAGAAAACAAAGATTAAAAGGCGTGACATTACAGTAGTACTCAACTTAGCGAAGCATGTTATAATATAACAAAAGTTAAAAATTGCATATGTCTATTTTCTACCCCCTTTGTCACCATAATCATCAAGATCACGATATAGATAGTTATAGATCATTTGCATGTTATGATATGTGCAAAACAATGAGGTCAAGTTATGAGTTCTTGTTCACATGAACATGATAATGCTTTGCACGGTGTCCACGGTCATCATGATATTAAAGCAAGAATTGCGGAAGCAGAGCTTTTATGTACTGCGGTTGGCGCACGACTAACACCTTTACGCAAAGAAGTTCTTGAACTCATTCTAAATGCCTCAGCCCCTATGGGCGCCTATGATCTGCTGGCAAAAATAAAAGGTCAAGCTGATCGCCCTGCTGCACCACCGACGGTGTATCGAACATTAGATTTCCTGCTAGAGAAAGGTTTAATCCATCGTTTAACCTCAATCAATGCTTACATCCCTTGCTGCCATCCACGTGAAGGACATCAAGCTGCTTTTTTGATTTGTACAGAATGCCACTCTGTAAAAGAAGCATCTGCTCAAGGCTTAATTCAACAGTTAGATCAATTGGCGGCATCTGATCAATTTATCGCGCAACACAGCATTATTGAAATCTCTGGAAAATGTCATCAGTGCAGCACTCGTCAATAAGCCCTTCATTGATTGAACTTGAAAATATTTCGGTTCAACGAGATAAACGAGACATCCTTAGAAATGTTAATTTTGCTTTACAAGCAAAAGAAATCGTCACATTGATTGGTCCGAATGGCGCTGGTAAGTCTACGTTGATCAAAGTATTGCTTGGCATCATGCAACCCAACGCAGGCAAAGTCACTTTTGCTAAAAAGCTAAAAATGGCATATGTCCCACAAAAATTTAATCCGTCTAGCAGCCTGCCCTTACGTGTCCAAGACTTACTTGATCTAGAAGCATGTGCAAGTGATCTTCGCAAAGAAATTATTCAGGACACTGGGATTGCAAGACTACAATTATCTAAAGTTCAGCAGTTATCTGGAGGAGAACGTCAGCGTGTTCTCCTTGCTCGCGCCTTATTACGTCAACCTGATATTTTGGTTCTTGACGAACCCATGCAGGGTTTAGACATTCAATCAGAAGCCGAACTGTATGAATACGTACGTAGTCTGCCAGAGCGTTATGGTTGTGCTGTTTTAATGGTTTCTCACGATTTACAGTGGGTTATGCAAGGTACGCATCGTGTAGTTTGTCTCAATAAACACATTTGTTGTAGCGGACTACCTGAAAGCATTCAACAGCATCCTGAGTATCAAGCAATTTTTGGAACTCAACGCATGTTTTATCAGCATCACCACAATCATTGTGGGCATAGCGATCATGTTGAACCCTGTACGCATGACCCTCGTCCGCATATCCACCCTGAACCAAAGGTCTAAGCGATGATGGAATGGTTAGAGTTACTGTTACCTGCTTGGATCATGGGGACATTGCTAGTATTTCTTACAGCACCTTTAGGTTGTCTGATGCTTTGGCGCAGGATGTCATTTTTTGCAGACACTATGGCGCATGGCACATTACTCGGTGTTGCTATAGCAGGAATGCTTCAACTGCCTTTTTGGTTAGGTGTTGGTTGTTTAGCAGGACTCTTAGTCGCTATTTTATGGGTTCTACATGATTCAAGATTGCCGAATGATGCCTTATTGGCATTGTGTTCAGCGACATTACTGTGCTCAGGCCTACTTCTAATACAGCATTTACCAAGTTTAAGACCTGAACTATTAAGCTATTTATTTGGCGATCTGTTGAGTATCGAATGGGCTGATTTACCTTTATTTGCGATTGTTATCGCTGCAGCATTGGTTGTTCTTTATCGCTCATGGTCCGCACAAATTCAGATTTCTATTGATCCTGACATTGCGATCAGTGAAGGCGTGAATGCTAAATGGCAACGTCTAGTTTTTATGTTGCTTCTCGCTTTATTTACCGTGTTGGCACTTCGCGCAGTAGGCTCTCTACTGATGGGTGCTTTGCTGGTCATTCCCGCATTGAGTGCTCGCTTACTGGCTCACTCCCCTAAACAAATGGTGATTTGGGCATTTATGCTTGCTCAATTTGGAGTGACCGTTGGATTATGGTCAAGTGCAGCATTAAATATTGCTACAGGATTAAGCATCGTTTTGTGTATGGCACTGACATTCGCAGCTATTTTCGCAACACAAAAATTTAAATCTCTTAGCGTGTCTTCAGCAAAAGATTAACTCGTTTGCTGAATAGCACTCAACAATGCAGCTGCACAACCAAACATCACCGCAAAACTTCGATTTAAATATTTCTGCTGTCGAGGTGAACGCAGTAATCTCAAGATTTTTGATGCAAGTCCTGTGTATGCTGCCATCACCATCAAATCAATCACGACCATTGTAATCGCCATGATCACATATTGTATCCACTGCGGTTGATTTAAATCTAAAAATTGCGGGAGTACAGCCAACAAAAAAACGATAGCTTTAGGATTACTCATATTGACGATAAATCCTTTAAACACCAGTACTAAAGCAGGTGTGTTTTTCTGCTCGGTTTGAATATCAATATTTTGAGCTGGGGCAGTCCACTGAACATAAGCTAAATATAATAAATAAATGACCCCAAACCATTTCACCACCTGAAACGCCCACGGTGTCGTCGCAAAAAGAACTCCCACCCCTGCGGCTACAATCATAATTTGAATAATCAAAGCCAGCTGCAAGCCAATCGCATTCCAATAGCCATGCTTAAAGCCATAGTTTAAACCACTCGACATTGAAGCGATCGCCCCCGCCCCTGGAGAAAGACTAATCACCCAGCATGCCAACATAAAGGCGAACCAAACATGGAAACTCATATATAAAAGAGATAAATAAAAGTGGAATTATACTGTTTTATTGCTGAAATTTTCTGCTAATTCATGAGGTAAAAAAGAATAAATAAACTATTAAACAGTTATATCATCAGGCACAATATTGTTTTTTGCTGTATTAAAAAATAATTAAGGAGATTTTAATGACTGCTCAATCTGTAATTCTTCCACTACCTTCAGATCATGCACGCTTTATCGTGCTTCGCTTAAAAGATCTTACAATTTCTGAATTAAAACAACAGATTGAAGCTCTCCTGTCAACTCGCGACCGCCTCATCACCCAACATCCAAATGATCAAATTAAAACTGCTGTGGCGTTTGGTCCTGAGTTGTGGGCACAACTCAGCACTGAAACACCAGAAGGTTTTAAACAACTCGACCCTCAAAGTGGCGCATTTAATATGCCTGTTGTACCAGCAGATGTATTTATTCATATTGCAAGTGCACGTGCTGATATTTGCTTCTCAATCAGTCAAGCTTTCTTTGCAGGTATTCAAGACAAAGTAGAAGTCTTGGATGAACGCCATTGCTTTAGATTTTTTGATGGACGTGATATGACAGGGTTTATTGACGGCACTGAAAACCCTCAATTTCCTGACGATCGTGCTGAAGCTGCGCTGCTACCTGAGCAAGCAGGCAAATTTGCGGATGGAAGTTTTATTTTTGCTCAGCGTTATGTCCACGACTTAGCGAAATGGCAACAACTTAAAGTCGATACGCAAGAGCAAGTATTTGGTCGTACCAAATTAGAATCCATTGAACTTAATGATGATGTCAAACCTGAAAACTCTCATGTTGCACGTACAGTCGTGGAGGACGATGAGGGTGAAGAAATGGAAATCCTCCGTCACAGCTTGCCATATGGTGATGGCAAAGGTGAACAAGGTTTATTTTTCGTCGCCTATACCAATGATCTAAATATTATTGATGCAATGTTACAGCGTATGTTCGGAACTGCTGGTGATGGCATTCATGATCGCCTATTACATTTCACTACAGCAGTTGATGGTGCCTATTACTTTGCGCCTAGTGATGAACTTCTAGAGGAAATATTGACAGCATAAAAAAAGGAGCGTTACGCCACTACTGTCCCATAGTTTGCTTTAAATAAAAAAACCTGAGTCTAAATAGTTAAAATATGAGTGCAAACAAACACTTTAACTATAAAGGACTC
>NZ_JAKTID010000013.1:0-3720 GCF_027854795.1 Acinetobacter sp. AOR34_HL
GCACGTTTCGCTCGATGTTCTGGGTTATCAACGAGATCTAAAGCCCGATAATAGGTCGAAGCTGCAATCGGTAAAATTCTACAAATCGCTTCAACACCATATCGATCTTTATTGTTCTGGATAAAATCCACCATTATTTGTGTGGGCGGTCGAGCTCCGCCTGGGCGAAAAAAGCGGCTGCTTTACGTAGAATTTCATTGGCACGTTTTAATTCTTTAATTTCACGTTCCATTTGCTTCATTTTTTCTTGGTCAGATATCTGTTGTACTTTGGCAGGATTTAGTTGATCCATATGCTTTAAATACCAAACACGCAATGTTTCAGGAGTACAACCAATCTTAGGTGCAATAGCTGTGATTGCAGCCCAAGTAGAAGGATAATCTTTTTCAGATTCAATCAATAATTGAACCGCTCTTTCTCTGATTTCAGGGGTATATTTTGGTTTTGTCATTGGAACATTCTCTCAAGAAAGTTGGTCTCCGACAAACCCGGTACGGTTCAAGATGGAACTAAGTAATTCGACCATAGTGAATTTCGGGTAGAATCAACATTCATCAAGGCAGTTAAGCGAGCATGTAATAGCATTGCATTATAACGCTCTAACACATTGCGTTTAAGCAATGTTATAAATTGCAAATTTGTACGTTCTGAAAACTCTTTTGGGCACAACTGCTCCAAAAATAAGTCTACATCATAGTGTGAAGTGAATAGTTTGTTTGATGAACCATCTAAGTGTTTAGAGTCTGTCTCCGAGAGTTGGCTCTTGGTATCCATGTGACTAAATAAATCACGAACAATTTCTATAGTTGTTGGAAAGGTATTCTTTGGCATTGTAAAGCTCTGCGTATATCTGTCTTAAAGTTTAAATAGGCTTTTCGGTCACTAGGTGTACCTGGTATCGTAATCTTCTGTATTTGGTTTACAAGCAAAAAATCATGTTTTTGACCAGGTCTAAAAGATGCGACACCATCCTTAATAAGTTGCCGAATAAATTTGTTCAGCTCTTTGTCATTACTGTACTTTTTCATCGGTAATCCTGGATTAAGGGGATTGCTCCCCTTAATGATTATTTGGCATTACCACGACCACCACCTGATGGGCGACCTGTTGTACTTGGCCAATTGCCACCAGGGCCAGGATGGGATGATGGTGGGCGGTTGTATTGAATGTGCATGAAGTATTATCCTTCGTGTGCATAGCGAAATTGCTATGAATCGAAGAATATAGAAATGCAAGATTTTCTTCCTCTGAGAGAATGGAGTTTAATTTTTAAAAACTAATTTTTGCTTGTTCTAATACCCAGTTTTCATACTTCTGTAGATGCCCTCGCAACATATCCATGGGGCGAACGGTATAGTGCTTTTCAGCTAAAGCACTTGGTTTATGTCCAGATATTTGTGCAGTGACACCTACAGGAATATCTACCCATTCCGCCAATGATTTAAATGAACGTCTAAGACCATGTATTGTTAGCTGAATATCTATTTCATTACAGATTTTCTTAAATTCTTTGTAAGGATTAACGATGTATCCCGTCGCAGAGGTATTACTGCTAAATATATAAGATGAATCGCTGGTTTTTTTTAAGTCACGTAGTAATTTTTCTACGTATTTGGTCATAGGTATAATACGCCCATTATCTTCAACTTTATCCTTCAGTTGGATTGTTTTCCACCTAAAATCTAAGTCTTCCCATGTAAGTGATAGAAACTCATCTTTTCTGGCCCCAGTTAATAGACAACAAATATAAAATGTAGCCAAGGCTTTATTTTGAGAATTGAGAACGGTAGAGAACCATATGTCTAATTGTTCTCTTAGGAGGCAATCTTTTCTTGCTTGAACTGGCTTTACTTTGGATCTTACTTTTTTAGATTTAATTGCATTTGTAGGTGCTATTCCTTGGAATCTATCATCTTCTTCACACCAATTTAAAAAGGCTCTAATGAGACGGAAAGCTTTACTAGCTGTAGTTTCTCGGTAATTATTCTTCTGAAGCCATTCAGAAAAAAAGTTGTTATCAAGATCTGATAACCTTTTTTCTAATAATTCAAAAATAGGCTGAGGTTTATAGTGAAATTTTTTTATTTCATCAAATCCACCTTTTGATAGTAATAAATGATCAAGGTAGGTGCGTTCTCTCCATCTTTCTTTATTTTCTTCAAGATAAATATTCCAAGCTTCTTTGAATAAAGTTTCTTTTCGTTTTTCAGTCTTAAGATATTCTTGGTCTGATTTAATGCGTTTATTTTTTTCAACTTTGGGGTCGATCCCTTGCGTACACATTACAGCAAGCTCTTTAGCTTTTTCACGAGCCTCAGTTAGTCGCCAATCTTTAATGTTCCCAATTGTTATACGTCGTGTTGTAGACCCTACACGTCCCTGAAAGATATATGTCTTTTTATTGTTTGGGGTTACTTTTACCCCAAAACCGCTGGTAGAGCTATCCCAATAGAAAGAAGGCTTTGAGTCAGATAGGCATTCTAGTTTTTCAATTGCTGGTTTTGTAAAATTCATATAGATACCAAAAAAATAAGCAATTAGTAAGCATATTTAAGATACTATAATCAACTTTAAAGGCCAATGTTTGAAAAATAAAGTTTCGTATCTTATTGTATATAAAAATATATTTGATTTTTTTCTTGTGTGTTAATGTATGGGTTGTAGAACTCATAATCCGTTGGTCCCGTGTTCAAGTCACGGTGGGCCCACCAAGTATTAAACCTCATAACTATTTGAGTTATGAGGTTTTTTAGTGCCAGTTGATTGTGTTTTTAACTATCTTTGATAGACCGTACTGAGGTCTATTGGTTCGATAATCCGATGGTCTATCTTGCTGACGCCTATACGGTACCTACTTATTAGCCAAGATGTTTTCCGAGTATTGTGTCTTATCATGCGAGTTAGGTATGTAGATGAGTGTATGCTATTGATGTAATCGCATCGTAGAACGCATGGGAAAACATGATGTGTATGGGGAGATTTAGGGATTGCTTCGATTTCTCGTTTTGGACAGCAGTTCTAGGGGAAATGATAAGTAAAGTTAGTGAGAAAGAGTTAGATGAATTTTTTGGTTAAGTTAGTCCAATCAAATTCCTAATTTGATTCCAACTATTGCATATGCCAATTTCCACAAACAAGTTACTTTCAGCATTTTGGGAGTATATTACGCTGCATCAGATTGTGTGGAGAAGTCTAGGGGGTATTTAAGCAAATATATTATTTTTGCTTAAAATTAATGGCTAAATAGGCTATCAAAAATTCGATAGCCACTATAGCTATAGTTTAAAAAATTTATTGTCTTCAGATAGTTCCAATATAATGAACTCTTTATACTTTTCATAATCCTCAGGTGACAGTTTATCCGATAGCATTGAAACGATATGTTGTCCAGAGAGTTTAATCGATGCATTAAATATTTTTCTAATATATTTAATATCAATTTCATCAATAGAGTCATGGAGAACAAAGTTAGGTCGTTGTGCTTGTTTGTCACAAACAGTTTTAATATAACTAAGATCAAAAGTGACTACTTCAAGTCTTTTTAAACCACCTTCAGTATTTGATTGTGTATCATCTACATCAGGCGAACATTCACCTTTTTCTTTATCTAGGTGCAAGTTAAAGTTATATAGGACTTACGCACTATTATTTATAGATTCTCTGTGGTAGCAGATGATTTTTATCGAGAATAAAGTCATCAATGAAGTTTTTGATCATTGG